>NZ_JBLJBV010000012.1:0-16326 GCF_047638075.1 Phaeovulum sp. | reverse complement strand
ATCGCCTTGTCCTGACAAGGCCATCAACAAGGGAGGAGGGGTTGATGTCATATCTGCATATATCATGGACGCCCGTTCCTGCTAAAGTGATGGCTGAAGGGGGGCGGTTTGCGCAACCCAGTGGCACGGCTACGATTATCGCGGCCGTTCACACAACGGGAGCGGCACCACAATGACATCGGGCAAGACGCGTATCGCCATCAATGGGTTTGGGCGGATCGGCCGGACCATTGCACGCCTGTTGGCGCGAAATAAGGGCGAATTCGATCTTGTGCTGATCAATGACATTGCGCCATTGAAAACCTGCGCTTATCTTTTTCAGTATGACAGCATCGCGGGGGTTTACCCCGGAACCATCCAGACCGAGCCGGCTGCGTTGATTGTCGATGGACAGCGTATCCCATTTCACTGTGAGCCGGATCTGCGGGCGTTGGACCTTTCCGGCGTCGATGTGGTGTTGGAGTGTACGGGTGCCGCGAATGACCGCATGGCCAGCGGGCGCGGGCTGGTCGCCGGGGCCAAGGCGGTTCTTGTCTCGGGGCCCTCTGAAGGGGCCGACATCACCGTTGTTCTTGGTGCAAATGAACACATGCTGACCGATCAGCAGATCATCTCAAACGCGTCCTGCACCACCAACGCGCTTGCGCCGTTGGTGCGGGTTCTGGACGATACATTCGGCATTGAGAGCGGGCAGATGACGACGGTACATTGCTATACCGGCAGTCAGCCCACGATAGACGCCCCTCGCGGGGATCTGACGCGCAGCCGCGCCGCGGCCCTTTCGATGATACCCACAACGACCAGCGCCGCGCGACTGATCGACCGGGTATTGCCCCATCTGGCCGGCCTGATCGAAGCGCGTGCCATCCGGGTGCCAACGGCCAGCGTCTCCAGCATCGATCTTGTGGTGCGCATTCGCACCGCGGCGACCGTTGATGATGTGAACAAGGCTCTGTTTGCAGCGACACGCACAATACCGGTTTTGGGTTGGTGCGATGATCCGCTGGTTTCCAGCGATCTGCGCGGTCGCCCTGAATCCCTGATCATTTGCCCCGATGAAACCTCCATGGCGCCATCAGATTTGTTACGGGTATTTGGCTGGTATGACAACGAAAGCGGTTTTTCCAACCGTATGCTGGATATGGCGCGTCTGATCGCGCGCCGCCAATAGGAGGGTATAATGTTGATAAAAGATGAGAAAAAGCTAAGCGCACGCCAGGAGGCCTTGGATTATCATGAGTTTCCCAAGCCAGGGAAACTGGAAATCCGTGCCACTAAACCCATGGCGACGGGCCGCGATCTGTCAAACGCCTATTCCCCCGGTGTGGCCGACGCCTGCCTTGAGATAGAAAAGAACCCTGCCGACGCGGTCCGCTATACCGCCAAGGGCAACCTTGTTGCCGTCATCTCGAACGGGACAGCGGTTCTGGGCCTGGGCGACATCGGCGCGCAAGCGTCAAAACCGGTGATGGAAGGCAAGGCGGTTCTGTTCAAGAAATTCGCGGGAATCGATTGCTTTGATATCGAAGTGAACGAAACCGACCCGGAAAAGCTGGCCGATCTGGTCTGCCGGCTGGAGCCGACTTTTGGCGCCGTGAACCTGGAAGACATCAAGGCCCCTGAGTGCTTTATTGTTGAAAAGCTGTGCAAGGAACGGATGAAAATCCCGGTCTTTCACGACGATCAGCACGGCACCGCGATTGTAGCCACCGCTGCTGCATCAAATGCGCTGCGTGTTGTCGGCAAAAAGGTCGAGGACATCAAGGTTGTCGGGCTTGGGGCTGGCGCTGCGGGGATTGCCTGCCTGAAAATGTTTATGGTTCTGGGCGTGCGCAAAGAAAATATCACCATGCTCGATTCCAAGGGCGTGGTGCATACTGAGCGCAACAACCTGACCGCCGAAAAGGCCGAGTTTGCCCGCAAGACTGATTTGCGCTCGATCGAAGACGCGATGACCGGGGCGGACCTGTTCCTTGGGGTGTCGGGCCCGGGCCTGTTGACCGCCGAAATGGTTGCCAAGATGGCCCCGAACCCGATTATCTTTGCGCTGGCCAACCCGACGCCCGAAATCATGCCCGAGATTGCGCGTGAGGCATCGCCCGGCGCGATCATCGCCACGGGGCGCAGCGATTACCCCAACCAGGTCAATAACGTTCTGTGTTTCCCGTTCATCTTCCGCGGTGCGCTGGATGTGGGCGCGACCGAGATCAACGAAGCGATGAAACTGGCCTGCGCCGAGGCGATTGCCGGGCTGGCCCGCGAACCCGCAGCAGCCGAGGTCGGCCAGGCCTACGCCGGTGAGGCGCTGACCTTTGGGCCCGAATACCTGATCCCGAAACCGTTTGACCCGCGGCTTTTGCCCACTATCGCCCATGCGGTTGCCAAGGCTGCAATCGATAGCGGTGTGGCAACCCGCATGATTGATCTGGATGAATACCGCGAGCGTCTGCGCGGCCAGGTGATCCGCTCGTCGATGGTGATGCGCCCGGTCTATGCCTCGGCGCGCAATTCCAAGCGTCGGATCATTTTTGCCGAAGGCGAGGATGAGCGGGTGCTGCGTGCAGCCCAGACCCTGTTTGAGGAAACCGGCGAATCCGTCACCCTGATCGGGCGTCCGGAGGTCGTTGAAAGCCGGTTGAAGCGTGCAGGCCTGGGTATCCGTGCGGATATCGACTTTCAGCTGATCAACCCGGAAAGCGATGTTCGTTACCGCGATTACTGGACGACCTATCATCAGATCATGCACCGCCGCGGCGCCTCGCCGGATCTTGCGCGTGCGGTCATTCGCACGAACAGCACCGCGATTGCGGCGATTGCGGTTAAACGCGGTGATGCCGATAGCATGATCTGCGGAACTTTTGGCGAATATCGTTGGCATTTACGCTATGTGACCAAAGTATTGGCCAGCGATATCGTGCACCCGGTTGGGTCAATGTCACTGGTTTTGCTGGACAAGGGGCCGCTGTTTGTGGCTGACACGCATGTTCATATTGAACCAACGGCCGAACAGCTGGCCGAAACGGTAGTTGCCGCCGCGCGCCATGTTCGCCGCTTTGGCATCGCGCCAAAGATCGCGCTGTGTTCGGGGTCTCAGTTTGGCAACCTTGATAGCCGGTCAGGTCGCGTGATGCGTGGCGCCTTGGCTATCCTGGATCAGATGAAGCTTGATTTTGAATATGAGGGCGAAATGCACACCGATGCCGCCCTTGACCCGGAATTACGCGAACGGCTGTTCCCCGGTGGGCGGCTGACCGGAAAGGCCAATGTGCTGGTCTACGCAAATACCGATGCTGCGGGCGCGACCCGCAACATCCTGAAATCGGTTGCCGAGGGAATTGAGGTCGGCCCGATTTTGATGGGTATGGGCAATCTTGCCCATATCGCAACCCCCTCGATCACAGTGCGCGGCCTACTGAATATGGCGGCTTTGGCGGGGATGAGTGTCGAAAGTTACGGCTGATACAGACCCGGCCAATGAATAAAATGGACACGAGGAGGAGATCCATAATGACAGATAAAATCCATCCGGTAGATGAAATACTACCGCCCGCAAAGCTGTTCACGCTTGGTTTGCAGCACGTTCTGGTCATGTATGCCGGTGCAATCGCGGTGCCGCTGATTATCGGGCGCGTGCTTAAACTGGATCCGGCAGACGTTGCCTTTCTGATTTCGGCAGACCTGTTTGTCTGCGGCTTGATGTCAATCGTTCAATCGTTTGGTGCAGGTCCGTTTTTTGGGATCAAACTGCCGGTGATGATGGGGGTGACTTTCGCCTCGGTCGGACCGATGATCTCGATCGGGATTGCCAATCCGGGCGTTGATGGCGCCCGACTGATTTTTGGCGCAATCATCGGTGCGGGTATAGTTGCGATGCTGATCGCACCGTTTATCAGTAAGATGCTGCGGTTCTTTCCACCCGTGGTGACCGGAACGATCATTCTTATCATCGGTGTGACACTGATGAAGGTCGGCGTTCAGTGGATTTTCGGCGTGCCGGTTGGCCCAACGGCACCACAGCTTGTTGATCCGGCAAACACCGCGTGGCTGGATGCCGTCAAGGCACTTCCTGCCGGAACCGTGCCGGAGCTTCCTGCAGGGTTGAAAATCGCCCCGTCGCTGGATAACCCGGCCTACGCGAGCCCGCAGAACATGATGATTTCGGGTGCGGTTCTTTTGGTGGTGTTGCTTGTTGCGCGCTATGCCAGGGGGTTCTTTTCGAATATCGCCGTGCTGTGCGGTATTCTTTTTGGCGCCGTACTTGCCGCCGTACTTGGCCTGATGCATTTCGATGGGGTGGCCAAGGCGGAATGGTTCCACACCATTACCCCGTTCCACTTTGGGATGCCTATATTCAACCCGGTGATGATCTTGACCATGTCGCTGGTGATGGTTGTCGTGATGATCGAATCTATGGGCATGTTCCTGGCCCTGGGTGAGATGACCGGCAAGAAGGTTACCCAACCGATGATGTCTGCGGGTTTGCGGACAGATGGTCTGGGCACGCTTATCGGCGGCATTTTCAACACCTTCCCTTACACGTCATTCAGCCAGAACGTCGGCCTTGTGGGTGTAACGGGTGTGCGTAGCCGCTGGGTTTGCATCATGGGCGGCGCAATCATGATCGTCCTGGGGTTGACCCCGAAGGTCAGTCATGCGGTCGAGGCCCTGCCGACGACGGTTCTTGGCGGCGCGGGTCTGGTGATGTTCGGGATGGTTGCGGCAACGGGTATCCGCATCCTGGCGGCCGTGAACTTCAAGACCAACAAATTCAACCTGTTCATTGTTGCGATTTCGCTTGGTTTCGGGATGATCCCGTTGATTGCGCCGGATTTTGAAATGTGGATGCCCCACGTCATTCATCCGCTGATCGACTCTGGCATCTTGCTGGGTTCAGTCGCCGCTGTTGCGCTTAATCTGTTTTTCAACGGCGGCGCTGCGGGGACCGAGGAAGAAATCCGCGACGCGGCGATGGCGGCTGACGGCGGTCACTAAGCTACAACCGCCCGGTGCCCTTTTGCCGGTTACATGCAACTTGAAATCTGGAATACGCCCTCGGAAAACCACCGGGGGCGTATTCAAAAGGGTCTAGGCGTGAAGCGTTTCGGTTGAGGCGAAAAACATTGCCTGACCTACGGCAGAGCGGATCTGATCTTCGGAATAGGGTTTGGTAATCATGAACACTGGCTCTGGCCGTTCGCCGGTCAACAGGCGTTCGGGAAAGGCGGTGATGAAGATTGCCGGCGTGCCATCAAATTGTGCCAAGATATCGTTGACGGCATCAATCCCAGAGGAGTTATCGGCCAACTGAATATCGGCCAGAATAAGGTCTGGCCTTTCACGCGTTGCAAGGGCAACGGCCTCTATTCTGGTGCGGGCAATGCCGGTCACATGGTGGCCGATTTCCTGCACGATCCCTGCAATATCCATGGCGATGATCGCCTCGTCCTCGATGACAAGGATCTTGCCCGAAACCGAGGATTGCATTTCCCGCGTTGCCGTTTCTATCAGCAGGGCGGCTTCTTCCGCGTCGACCTGCATGATTGCGGCAATCTCATGCAGCGCGAACCCTTCGATCGCGTGCAACAAAAGCGCCTCGCGGGTGTTAGGGGTCAGGTTCGCCATATGGTCTTGTGCGCGCGCGGAAAGCCGTGTGTCAGGGTCGCCCAAGGGGGCCCCGGCCGAGGACCAGACCAGGTGAAACGCATGAAACAGCGCGATTTTGGGATTATCCGTTAGTGCCATGATGGCCGGGTCTTCCAAAATCGCTTCCAATGTTGCGGCGGCATAGCGGTCACCGGTCACCTGATCGCCCGTCAGCGCGCGCGCGTAACGGCGCAGATAGGGCAGGGCAGCGCCGATCTGCGCCGCATTGTCGGTCGTAGCCGTCGTCATCGTTTTTCCCTCGTTTTTTGGTCTTACATGGAACCAAACGTCATAGAGGTGCGTTTGGTTCCATGTAAGGTGAGCGGATCGGAACAATTTTATGATGAATGACATGGCAGATGAAAATGCAAAGTCCAGCCTGAAGGACCAAATCGACGAAAACCTGCGTCGGGTCTATAAGGAAACCCTGGATGTAGGTGTGCCCGACCGCTTCAAAGAGCTTCTCGATAAGTTGAAATCGCAGGAGCCCAAGAAATGAGCGCGCCGGCAGACAGCTCTGGTGATCCGCGCGATGAATTGGTCGAACACATTCCCGCCTTACGCGCCTTTGCCATCAGTTTGACGCGAAATGTGTCTGCCGCCGACGACCTGGTGCAGGATACAATCGTAAAAGCCTGGAGCAATATTGAAAAGTTTCAGCATGGTACGAATTTTCGCGCTTGGCTGTTTACCATCCTTCGCAACACCTTCTTTTCAGACCGCCGCAAACGCAAACGCGAGGTGCCAGACCCCGAAGGCATCCATGCGGGTAGTCTTTGTGAGGCCCCCGCACATGATGGTCGGCTGGCGTTTGCTGAATTTCGCGTCGCGTTCGATAAGCTGAGCGATGAACACCGCGAGGTTCTGGTTCTGGTTGGGGCGATGGGTTTTTCATATGAAGAAGCCGCCGAAACCATGCATGTTGCCGTTGGCACCGTAAAAAGCCGCGCCAATCGTGCCCGCGCGCGCCTGGCCGAGCTGATGGGTATGGCGCCGGGTGAATCCGTTCTGGCCGATGCCGACGGTATCACCATGGCGGTATTGGGTAAATCCAGGACGCATGCCGCATGACGCGCTGGCGCAGGTTTCAGCGCAGGGTTGGGCGGCTTGGCTTTCGGTTTGTGTTTCTGTTGGCGTTGGCATTAACGCCCCTGGTGATCATTTCGATACTTAATGGCAATGCCGTCGTCAAAGAGGCGCGCAAACGCAGTCAAGCGGCATTGGTGGGCGAAACGCTGCGCGCCGCCACACCACAATTGAACCTGATCCTTCGGGCTGAAGGCGCGACCGAGGCGTTGGCCCAGGCGGTGCCCGTTGTCATGGCCAACCCCGCGCTTTGCGAAACCATGATGCGGCGCATGGTTGCCTCGAACGAGGTTTTTACCTTTGCCGGATTTTACGATACCAACGGCAAGCTACGCTGTTCCTCGGTCGGCGCAGGGCAAAGCCTGGTGCGTGATGCGGCGTTTGAAAAGATGTTGGCAAACCCGGTGCCGACGCTGAATGTAAACACCAAGGCCCCCATATCGGGGGTGTCCGTGGTTTATACATCCTGGCCCGTGCGTGATGATCAGGGTGGTTTGACGGGCTTTGTGTCAGTATCGCTGCCTCACAGTGCCCTGTTACGCCCGCCTGCGCCAACGGATGGGCGTAAATACACCTTACTTACCTTTGAGCGCACCGGAGAGATACTTACTTCGTCCAGCGGGCTTGAGGATGCGCAGAACCTACTTCCCCGCGACCGGCCGCTTAGCAGTTTTATCAACACCCCCGCACAGAGCTTTACTGCCAGTTCCATATCGGGGCGGGACTATATGTACACGGTTGTTCCGCTAATTCCGGGTGTGCTTTACGCCCTGGGAGCGTGGTCGGCTGAGGCCCATCTGGGCGGTCATTCGATGATGTCGCCGGCATTGTTTCCGGCGTTGATGGCGTTGGCCAGCCTTGTGGTGGCATGGCTTGTGGCAAACCGGCTGGTGACCCGGCATATTCTGGCGCTGCGCCGCCAGATCGTGACATTTGCAGCCGGTGATCGGCTGGGCGCCGAGGGGGACTATACTTCGGCCCCGCTTGAGGTGCGCCAAATTGCCGATGCCTTTGCGTCGATGACCGTTTCCGTGATGCGTGACGAGGCTGTGTTGGAGGATGCGATCCACCAAAAAGAGGTCCTATTGCGCGAGGTCCATCACCGCGTCAAAAACAACCTGCAACTGATCGCCTCGATCATGAACATGCAGTCGCGCAAGGCGATCAGCCAAGAGGCCAAGGCCCTGATGCGCAGCCTGCAAGACCGCGTGATGAGCCTGGCCACCATCCACAAGGGGCTTTACCAGACCAGTGGGTTGGCTGATGTGCGCGCGCGCGAATTGCTGGAAGACATCATTCGCCAAGTGCTTTCCATGGCCAGCGGCGCGGATCGGCATTTCGACGTGACGACAGATTTTGATGATTTGCGGCTGCCACCCGATCTTGCCGTGCCCTTGGCCCTTTTGGTTACCGAAGGTGTGACCAATGCTGTCAAACACGCGCGCGATGATGCCATTCGCACACCGCAGCTTGACGTGACCTTGCATGAGGATGGCGCAGGATCGGCGGTGCTGCGGATCTGTAATTCTGTTGCCGATGGTTCGCCGCCCGCATCAACTGCGGCGGCGGGTTTGTCGGATGGGTCGGGGTTGGGGGGGCAACTGATGCAGGCTTTCGTCATGCAGCTGGGCGGAACCCTACAGCGAAATCACGCGAACGGCAGCTATGAAGTCGTCATCACCTTTCCGCTGCGCCTTCCCGAAGATACACCCCCTGACGAAGCCGCAATACCAGATAGCCCTGAATAACTGGCCGATCAGCCCCCGTTGGACGGCAGTGGGGCTGAGATCACGTCTGTCAGCACCAACACCCAGACCAATAGTGGCATCGCCACAATACCCCCGATTGGCCCCCACAGCCACAGTCCGAAAATCAACGCCAGAAACACCAATAGCGGATTTACCGAGAGCGTTCGACCGACGAAGGCAGGGGTAATAAACTGCCCCTCAAGCGAATTAAGCGCGACAAAGGCAAGCGCAGGCGCAACCACCATCGGACCATCAAACACCGCAACACCGGCAAAAAGCAACGCCCCCGCAACCAATGCCGGGCCAACATACATCACGAAGTTCATCACAAAGGCCACTGCCCCCCAGAGGGCGGCGCCAGGCATCCCAAGGGCCGCCATGACCATTGCCGTGACAATGCCAAGTGCCGTATTGATCAGGAAAATGGTGATGAAGTAACGGGAAACGCGGCGCTCGGCTTCGCGCATGCGGCGCGCGATGATGGTTCGTTCCGTTGGTGCCGCAAGGCTGCGGGCAAACCATTCATAGATTTGCGTGCGGGTCAGCAGAAAAAAGAACAGTGCCCCGACAAAAATCAAAAACTGCGCCGCGATCGAGGGGGCAAGCAATAGTGCATCGGTGATGCCCGGCATTGCCAGACCTTCGCTGGCGGGCTTTACCGTTCCCGCATCCGCGCCGGGCGAAATGGCCTCGGCCACCTCTCCGCTGACTTTCGAAAAGCCGCGAACCATCCCCCGCAAAATGCTGACCGTTTCCTGAAGATCCACCCAAACCTTAGGCGCCTGGGCCATTAACCGTGCCAACAGAGGCTGCACCATCAAGGTTACGGACATCAAGAGTGCCAATGTCAACAGAAGGCTGATCATGGCTGCAAACCCGGGCGCCACCCCCTTGCGATCCCAAAAATCAGAAAGCGGTGACAACACCACCCCGATCACCAACGCAAGCGCTAAAGGTGCAAGGATACTTTCCGCGATATCAAGCGCAAAAACCAGTGCTACGGCGCCGATCAGGATCAACGCTGCCTGTGATGCTTTTTGCAAGACGTCGACCCCCAAACACGGACTTATCCCCTTAAACGCATGGCGGGGCGATTGGTTCCCTTAATGGATTTGCAAAATAATCGGGAACCATTGGGCTGGCTGGCGGGTTGTTTAACTGAAATCGGAAAAACACCGCAACAAGGAGAAATGCGATGAATATGGATCAGATCAAAGGCAGCTGGAAGCAACTCAAAGGGCGTGCACAGGCGCAGTGGGGTGAAATCACTGGTGATGAGTGGGACCAGATTGAAGGAAACCGTAAAGAGATTGTCGGTCTGATTCAATCACGCTATGGCCGCGCCAAGGAAGAGGCCGAGGCTGAGGTGGATGAATGGGCCAAAACGCTTTGACACTGCCAAGGCCATAACTAAAGGGTGGGCCTAGTGCCTGTCCTTTACCGTAGATGAGTAATGATTTTTAGGTCGGCCATGACTTGGTCGACCTATTTTTATTGCCGCATCCTTGTGCGCAATTGAGTCTGTTACAACCACCAGCGTTCCGGTTTTGCGATGGGGGCGTTTTCAATATCATGACGCTGCGGCAAGCGAGGTGTTACGCGCGGTTTCCAGCGGCACGCGGCCCGGCGAGTAACCATATCAGGAAGCCCATGAATGGCAGCACCACAACCAGTAGGGCCCAAAGCACTTTCCGGCCCGTGGATATGTTTGCGCCGAAAATTGACACCAACGCCCAAATATCCAGCGCCAGCAAAACTAGTCCACCTACACCTGAGAGGTTGAATAAATTCGTTTCCATAAGTTACCACCTATAAGTTTTCCATCATCCAAAGGGAAAACGCAAAAGGGCCGTCGCTGGTTCCATAAATGCGTAAGCTAACCCCCCCGGTCGCGTTTTTTGGGAACTTATTATGGGATGGGCACGTTTCACCCTTCGAGAGGCGCATGCTGCGTCATAACACAAGGAGTAGTGACATGCTGGGTTGGGCCCTTACGTTTCTGGTGGTGGCGCTGATTGCCGCCGCGCTTGGTTTTGGTGGTATTGCTGGCGCGTCGGCTGGTATTGCGAAAATCCTTTTCTTCGTTTTCGTCGTGCTATTTATCGTTGCAATGATCGCACGCGCAGTGCGTGGCCGCCCGCCGATGTAATATGGTTTTGTGTTTTGCCCCTGCGTTTGGGCCCCAAGCCTGCCTTGGGGCCCAAAACCAAAAGGGAACTTCCGACAACAATGGGAACCAGCCCAGACGCCTGCGCATTCAGCCTGCGTCACTGCCCCATCGGCGTCATTGCCGCCCACTGGAGAAGATAAAGGTTCATCTTGATCGGCTCTTGTCTCAAACGCCTATGAAAACCGACCCGGCCCTGACGGGCTGTTTCAAATCATCCTGGCGGTTTCAAGAACCGATTAACCCCTATTCTGGCCGCATGGTCAGCACGTCTGCGACGCTAGTCGCACTCGCCCATAAGCGGATCATCGCCCCGCCCCGCCACCCCAGTAAAACTATGGTTTTCAAGCCGTGATCATAGGTTTATGAGCTGCTACCAGCTTCGATCATCTGCAATTACAGATTGCGCCCCTTCGTGTTCACTGTGCCGCAACATAGTGAAGCAAGAGTGCTGCCAGCAGTGTGAGTTATCCTTATCCGGGGGGATCATTCCGTGACCCAACATGATATTCTTTTGGTCGGCGCGGGGCTTTCAGGCGCGGTGATTGGGCGTGAGCTTGCCGAGGCGGGGCACAGGGTCGTTGTGGCGGATGCGCGCGCGCATGTTGCAGGCAACTGCCATAGCGCCCGCGATGAGGAAACTCAGGTAATGGTTCATGTCTATGGGCCGCATATTTTTCACACCGACGACGCCGACGTTTGGGATTATGTAAACCGATTTGCGAAATTCATGCCCTACAAAAACCGGGTCAAGACGACGGCACGGGGTCAGGTTTTCTCGCTGCCGATAAATCTTCACACGATCAATCAGTTCTTTAGTGCTACCATGCGGCCAGATGAGGCGCGTGATTTCATGGCCGAAAAAGGTGATGCGTCGATTGTTGACCCGCAAACCTTTGAGGAACAAGCACTACGCTTTGTCGGGCGCGATCTTTATGAGACCTTTTTCAAAGGTTATACGGTGAAGCAATGGGGATGCGCACCCACTGATCTGCCAGCCTCGATACTGCGGCGTCTGCCAGTGCGTTTCAACTACGACGATGACTATTTTGCGCACCGTTTTCAGGGAATGCCGCAGAACGGCTACACAGAAATGGTTGAGGCCATGCTTGACCACCCCAATATCGAGGTTCGCCTGAATACTGAGATCAGGCGCGAAGATGCCTCTGGTTACGATCATGTTTTCAACGCCGGTCCGATAGATGCCTGGTTCGGGCACCGCCTGGGGCGGCTGGCGTACCGCACCCTGGATTTTCGCCGCTTTACCTATGACGGGGACTATCAAGGTTGTGCGGTGATGAATTACCCGGACATTGATGTCCCATGGACCCGGATAACCGAACACAAGCATTTCTCACCTTGGGAGAGTCACGACGGCTCGGTGCTTTATGAGGAGCATTCGCGTGCCTGTGGGCCGGGTGACATCCCCTATTATCCGATCCGCCTGGTTACTGAAATGCAGATGCTGGGCGATTACGTTTCGCTGGCAAAGCAGGGCAATCATATCACTTTCGTTGGTCGGTTAGGCACATATCGTTACCTCGACATGGACGTTACCATTCGTGAGGCCCTTGATACCGCGCGCCTTTATCTGGGCCATGCGGTGCAAGGCGCAAGAATGCCCGTTTTTTTCAAGAACCCCTTGGCGTGAGTAGTCTGTTTTGAAAGCCCTTCGAAACATACCGCCGATCCTGGTGCTGAGCCTGCGCAGCGAATTAGGGCGCCGGGCCACCGTTTCGGCTGAAATGGCGCGTCATGAACTGAACTTTCAGTTTTTCGAGGCGATTGATGGAAGTCGCCAGGATGCATCCGCGCTTATGCAGGTCTATGATGCAGCGCGCAACATGCGGCAGTTCAAGCGTTCACTAAGCATTGGTGAAGTGGCCTGTGCGATGGGGCACCGCGCAATGTGGCAAGAAGTGGCCCAGGGGCCGGCGCCTGTTGTGCTGATCTGTGAAGACGATCTGGAGTTTACGGCCCCGCCGATAGAGTTTCTCGCAGCCGCGCAGGCGGCGGGTTCAGTTCTTGAGGAAATTATCGTCAAGATTGACGGTCCGGTCCTGTCGGGAAAACGGTTGGGATGTCTGGGTGGTGTAGACCTGGTTCTTACCACGCGCTTGCCGCCGCGGACCACCGCCTATCTTATCGGGCGCAAAGCTGCAGCGCGGCTTTTACAAAAATCAGGCCCGGTGGCCCGTCCGGTGGATATGGACCTTAAATGGTACTGGGAACATGGGGTTCCGGTTCTGGTAACGCACCCCCGTCTTGTTGCTGAACGCGCAGAGACGACCAGTTCGCTTACTGCTGGCCGCAGTGCGCTGCGTCCGGGGTCCTACCTTGCCCGGCTTTGGCGCAACCTGGCCTATCAATCAAGGATGGACGCGGGCCGTCTGATGCATCCGTTAAGGGTAAACCGCATACCAGAAGTCGACGCCCTGCGCCGTTATCTCAAGGTAAAATCATGACCAAAAAAAATCTTGTAGTGGTTCGCGCCGGGGCCAATTCCTTGCATTCGCACTGGCTGGATTTACCATACGCTGAACGTAACTTTGAAATGCTCGTAAGTTTTTTCTCCGAAGAGGCTTATGCCACCTTTGTACCCGCAGAGGGTGTTCGCGCAGTATTGGTTAAAGGGGGTAAGTGGGATGGTCTTTTCAAGACACTTTCAGATCTTGACCTCGATGAGTTCGATTATTTTTGGTTGCCGGATGATGACATAGAGGCCTCGACTGGTTCGATAAACAAGATATTCGAACTTTGCCAGCGGTATGGCTTGGCGGTGGGGCAGCCTTCACTTAGCCGCAAGAGTTATTTTTCGCATTTTCTGCTTAGCCGATGCGCTGGTTTCCGCATACGTTATACTAACTATGTAGAGATTATGGTGCCCTGCCTCAACCGCGCGCTATTGCGCCGTGCTCTACCGTATTTTGAAAACACGATGAGCGGCTTTGGGCTTGATTATATCTGGTGTCGTTGGGAAGAAGCCGGGGCATTCCGCAGTGCGGTAATTGATGCGGTAGAGGTTTTTCACACCCGTCCAGTTGGTAAAGTGCTCAAATCAGCCATGGATGCAACCGGTTGCCCTAAATCGGAACAAGAGGAAGGCCACCTCAAGGCAAAATTTGACCTGACCCGCCGCACAGTTCCGATCGCCTTTGCCGGAGTGCTGGACAACGGGCAACCTGTAAGCGGTCGGCTAATCATGGCGCTTTATATGTGCCGTTCATGGGTCAAGGAGCTCAAGACTTTTCGCAGTCCAAGAGAGGCTGGCTGGGGCATTCTGAAAGTCGCCCGTCGTCAGGCTTTGAGATCGCTTGAAATGTGGTTGCTATGGCCCGCGGCTGCCAAATCGCGATAGCAATTCCGGGCCAACTCTAGACGGTATCCAATAGACCATATTGATGGATTGTGCCGATTATATGCTGAAAACGGCGCCCTGTCGCTAAAAGGACAATCAATAGTGATTAAGTTGCAAACGATCATTTTCCCGGGGACAGAGCTTCCAGCGACGGAGGATATGTATTTCCATGCCCAGGACAAGGGGGTGATCAGTTCGATATCGAAAGGCGTTATCTACGTTCCTGCATGGGCGTCAGTCAGGGGCGATACCTACTTCAACGGCTTCTCGGTTGGGAAGTGGAAGGAAATCTGTCAGGTCGACGATCTGAGTATTGCATTTACGGGGCAGGGCAGGGCGCTGGTCCGTATCGGGGTGAATGTCCTTGATCATGCCAGTCGATGGCTGCATGAAAGCGAAATAACGTTAAGCAAAGAGCCCTCTGTAATACCCATAAACGCCTTCTCGACACTCGTCGATGGAATCCTTTTCTTTCAGATTATCGCGCTTGAAGATTTGACGCTGTCAGGCGGCTACTATTTCACGCACACGGCCCCCCCCAACAAGGTAAAACTCGGGATCGTCGTGACTCACTTCAACCGCAAACACTACGTCCTGCCCGCGATCCGTAGGGTGACAGCGCAACTGCTCGGCGATCCTGAAATGGAGGGGCGGATTTCGATGGTTGTGGTTGATAATTCGCAAAATATTACGCCGGAAGAAGCGAGTTGCGCCACGGTGATCCCAAACCAGAATCTTGGGGGGGCGGGGGGCTTCACGCGTGGGCTTTTGCATCTTAAGGATAATGGTTTCAGCCACTGCCTTTTCATGGACGACGACGCCTCGTGTGAGATCGAGTCAATCCGCCGCACCTTCCGCATCTTGCAATACGCGAAATCACCAAAGCTTGCGATTGCCGGCAGCATGATGCGCGAAGCGGCGCCATATGAGATCCATGAGGCCGGCGCTGTTTTCCAAGATGGCCGTACGCGCCCGTTAAAGAATGGGTTTGATTTGCGCTGCCCAGATAAACTTCTATCGGTAGAGACAAAGCAAGAGCACATAGATTATGGGGGTTGGTGGCATTTTGCGTTCCGTATCGATCAGGTGCAGCATCTTGCCTTCCCGTTCTTCGTAAGAGGGGACGACATTCTTTTTGCACTTTCCAATGACTTCGATATCTTTACGATGAATGGAATTGGGGAATGGGCAGAAGACTTTGAAATCAAGGAAAACCCATTTACCCGGTATTTGACCCTGCGTAGCACATTGGTATTGGCGCTATTGAAATCGTCTCGAAGCAAACGCCGCTTCCTTCGTATGTATAGGCGACTGGTAAGAGATTGCCTGTATTCCTATAATTATTCCAGCGCCCGCGCTTTCACGGTTGCGATGCAGCACGTTATGCGGGGCCCAGAATTCTGGCGCAAGAACATCGACATGATCGCCGTGCGTGAGGAACTTGGTAGGCTCTGCCCAGGTGAAAATATGGCGTCAATTACGATGCCTGTCGATCTTGTCATGCGACCCAGTCAAGAAAGTCGCTGGCATCGTTTTGCACGGCGAATAACCCTAAACGGTTTTTTATTGCCCAAACGCATGATCAGAGACAAGACGGTTCTGGACCGTAAGGACTTTATTGGAGATGCGCGCAAAATATATCGCTTTCGTCGCGTTCTCTATACAGCCCCGAACGGAAACGCGGGCTATTTGGCAAAATACGATAAGTATCGCTTCTGGGAGGAATTCAATCTGGCTCGTCAAACAGCACGAGAGTTTCGCCGCCGTTTCCCCGAGCTTAAACGACAATATGCCAAGGCTTCTACCGACCTCATGAGTGAGGCGTTCTGGAGAGGCGTTTATAATGAGTGTTCCAAACCCAGTCCCCATACCCATTAATCGGTAATCCCCCCATTTTTAACGGGGTACGTTCGTAGAATCTACGCGGCCATTTTCAGTTTCATGGCGGGTGTGATGCCGCCGATGCCCCGTTGCCCGGCAACGGTTTGCCTGAAAACCCTGAGAGGGATGTTCGGGCGGTCGTTTTTGTAAGTCCATAACCATTGCGTGGCGTGATCTTGGGCCTCACACTGGTCGGTAGGCGATTGCCTGCAATCGCCGTAAGGCTCGATGGTTTCGATGATGTATTGGTCGCGCCATTCGTGCCGAACCGTGCGGTTGTAGCGCTTGATATAGGCATTTTGTTGCGGCTGGCCGGGTTGGATGTGCTGGATGCTGACCCCTCGCTTCTCGGCCCATTCCAGCAGCTTGCCGCTGATGTATTCCGGCTCGTAACACCTTCGGAATGACGCTGATTGAGAGGCTATGGCCACCTGCGCAGCCCT
>NZ_JBLJBV010000011.1:0-9648 GCF_047638075.1 Phaeovulum sp. | reverse complement strand
CCGAATGCCCGCCACACGGGCCATGATCGTGCGACGCTGGAAAACCGTGCCAGCCTCTATGCCGATGCGGGTGCGGAAAATCCGGAACGCTGGTAAGGCAAGACCCGCAACGGACAACCCGCAGGACTCAACCCCGAACACGAAATCAACGCCCCTGAAATCAGAGGCGCCGCATGAAATCGGCGGACAACTGCTTTGACAAACGCCGCCATTGATCCAGTTTGACATCAGCCAACTTGCGCGGCAGGGATCGTCGCCTGTGAATTGCGTTCCATCAAGGGCAGGTTGTCATTTTTGACGGAAAAGCTGACCTTTGTGGCAGGGTGCGCCAACTTACACAGTGCGGGCAAAACGAACCTTCGCGGTTGACCAAACAATGTCCGCTATGTGTTGGTTCTAACGTCAGACTGCGGGAAAAATTGGGTCTGACGAAACGCGCGCACCCGGAACCTGACGGCGGGCTTGGCTTTGGTTGAAATCCGTAGAATGAAACAAGATTGGGCCCCACGACACGCGGAGCCCTTCTGTTCATGACCACGATATCCACCGGACGCGGATTGGGCCGGCAATCGTAGTCCCAAGAAAAAGCACCCGATCCAATGCTGACAATCAGACCGGGTGATGGGAGGTTCTTACGCGGGGCGTGCGCCTTTGCTGCGGTAGTAGAAGATCACCCCACCCAATACGGCACCGATGACCCAGGCATAGCCGCTAAGCTGGCTCAGCACCGGGACCCACACGGTTGCAACGGAGAAGATTGCGGCGAGGGCGAAGGCGACCAATGCGTGTTCATTCCAGCCATTGCCATAGTGGTATTCGCCGCCGTTCATGTTGTAGAGCGCGTCGCGGTTTAGCTCTTGCTTGCGCAGCAGGTAGTAGTCGACGATCAGGATGCCGTAGAGCGGGGCCAGCGTCGCGCCAAGCGTGTTGACGAAGCCGTCGATACCGACATTGCTGATGAACGCAGTCCAGAGACCACCGATGATTAGGGCGAAGCCTGAGGTGATCAAACCGGCCATGCGGAAGCTGATTTTGGACGGCGCCAAGTTTGCGATGCCGTTTACGGCGGGGATGAAGTTGCCCACCAAATTGATGCCGACTGTCGCCGCAAAGAAGGTGATGGCAGCGATGATGCCCAAGATCACGCTATCAGTGCGCTCCACAATCTCGGTCGGGTTGATGATTGCCTCGCCGTAGACAACAGCAGCACCCGCCGTCGTCAACAGGGCCAGCGCCGAAAACAGGATCATGTTGAGCGGCAGGCCGGCAAAGTTGCCCTTGACCATTGCGTTCTTGTCCTTGGCATAGCGCGAAAAGTCACTGAAGTTGATCATCACGGCCGCAAAATAGGCTACCATCGTGCCAACAATTGCGACAAACCCGTTGATCTCGGTGTGCCATGTGCCCTCAGGGCTTGCAAAAATAGTGCGCGCCGCACTGAACAATTGGCCGTCCGACTTAATCCAGAGAACAACCACCAGACCGATCATCACCGCATAAACAAATGGACCTGCAATGTTCAGGAAGGTTTCAACCCAGTTCATGCCGCGCCAGAAAATGACGATGTGGAAGACCCAGACGACCAAGAACGAGACCCAATCAATCGCGGTGAGCCCGAGGAACTCCGATCCACCGTCGGCCCCAGTGATCGAGTGAATCAACAGCGCCACGGCGGTCGAGGCGAAATAGACCTGCACGCCATACCAGAATACCGCCACGGTAGCGCGTAAAATGCTTGGCAGTTTCGCTCCGGCGGTGCCCATGCTGGCACGTGCAAAGACCGGATAGGGAATGCCGTATTTCTCGCCGGCGGCCCCCGAGAGGTTGACGAGGAACATTACGAACAGGCTGGCCGTGATCAAGGCGGCAAAGGCGGTCCAGCCGCTGACATGGAACGAGATAAAAAGCGACGCGACCAACGAATAGCCGAAAAGCGACTGAATATCGTTAGCCCAAACATTGAAAATGGCGAACCATCCCCAGGATTTCTCCTCACTGGTAACTGGGCGCAGCGTGTCGCCGCCTCCTTGCGTGTGATCGGTGTGTGTCGTGTCCATATCCCATTCTCCCCTAAGTCGATTTCGAACAAACACAGAAGCTCGCCAATTCGCTCTCGCGTTCACGTTATCTGCCATTGCAACTAAAATGTTACGCATTATTTTAGAAAGCATAGTAGATGGAACATCAAGAAAGGTCCTTCATGATTTTCTTGAAAATCTGCTTCAGGTTTAACTGTAAGGTAATGGGCTATGGTCGCTGAAAACACTGACACTCCCGCGAAAACCGCAAAGACGCCGCCTGATCTGTTGAACGAGCGCGCCTATCAGGCCCTTGTGACGCAGTTGCGGGACGGTCGCCTGACCAGTGGCAGTTTCATGTCCATACCCATGCTTGTCGACCGGCTTGAAATGCCAATCGCGGCGGTGCGTGACGCGGTCAAGCGCGCTGAGGTCAGCGGGTTGTTCACGGTGATCCCGAAACGCGGCGTCATGGTCATGGACTCTGGCGCACAGACAACGCGCGAGTGTCTTGAGTTGCGGGCCATGTTTGATGGTGAGGGGGCAAGGCGTTTGATCGAAGAAAACCGCGACATTCCCCTGGCCAGTCTTAGGGCTGCCCATGAATGTCTGCGCGACGATGCTTTGGCCAAACCAACATCGCAACTTTCCCTCCGCGCTATCGAGACCGACCTGTCGCTTCACGACGCGCTTGCGACTGGATTGAATTCCGCACTGGCCACACGGCTATATGCCGAAAACCGGGATAGGATTGCGGTCATCCAGAACACACGGGCATTCTTGCCGGACCGAATCGTGTCGGCCATGGACGAGCATCTTGCCATTGTCGCCGCACTAGAGACGCGTGACGTGGATGCCGCACGCAGTGCAATACGCAATCATCTGCAGAGCACGTTGCGTTGGTGGGGCGTGAGCGTTTAGATCACTGACAGCGCACTGTAAAAAGGCACCAGCCAGATGAGTCCGGCACTTACTTAGTTCAGGCAGTTGCGTGGCCCAAATAGATTGCTGATGCAAACCCTTTCCAAGGCGCGGGCCGCCTCAAGAATGGCGGCCTAGGCCAGACCGCCCATGCGCGTGATCATCGCCTCGGCGGTTTCGAGGTCGCGGCCAAAGGCCGAAAGGATGTGGGACTCGGTTTTCATCATGTCCTCTGCCAGACAATCCTGCTGGTGACGTCAGGCGCTGGGGCCGGTCCAGGCTCTGTTCACGACAGTTTTGCAATGGTGTTGCCTAAGCGGTGCGAGACCTCCGTCGGGCTTTCAGCTTGACAGTTTATGGAAGGCCCGGGGCATGAGGTCGTCGATGCGCGGCGCGGGGTGGCTGCCCGCGATGGCGGTCAGGGTTTCACGCAGGTAGGCGTAGGGATCAACAGCGTTCAGCTTGCAGGTTTCGAGCCTTGGTGCCATGCGCGCCCAGGTTCGGCCGCCCTCATCATGACCCGTTGCCCGGCAGGGTTTTGGCAAGGCCAAAATCCCGAGAGGGGGCGAAGAGTGCGTTCTTGCGATTGAGCGTTATGGGTCTGATGGTGTTTTCGACCGGGTTGGTGTCCATCTCGACGCGGCCGTCGGTCAGAAAGATTTGCGGACCATCCCAGTGGCGATGAATATGGTCAAGCTTCTCGGGTAAGCGCCCCCGGACGCTGGCCTTGATCTTGTAGAGCTGGGCGATGCGGCGCAGGCCTTCGGCGGCGATCCCGGAGCCGTCTTTTTGATAGATGCCATGCAACTTGCGCCCGTTGCCGGCAATGGTTTGCATGCAAACCATGAGAGGGGGAATGTGCCCAGCAGTAAGCCAGCGTCAGCGGCACGCCGCCCACACGTTTTGGTTCAGCCAGGGCATCGTAGCCGGTGTAACCATCGACTTGCAGGATGTCTATCGCATGGCGGCCATGGCGCCCCGTGGCATGAACAGGCGGCCGGATCGTTTGAGGTGGACCAGCATCCGGTCGACGACCAGGGCCAGATGGCAGGCTGACAGCCTCCCGCAAACTCAGTTGCAAAACGGCATGCCCGAACTCACGTCAAATCGAAACCACGGGGCTGGCACACCGCTTAGGGTGTTGTAGCAGCTTTATGAAGGCTGATCAGGCTTTCGTCGGCGCATTCGTGGCGTGGGCGCGCTGAAATTTCTTGCCGCAAGTTACCGTGCGTTGCGGGTCGTGCATTAAAGGAGTGCCGGCCTTCAAGGTTAATCGTATCAACCAACCCGATTTCCCTCGGCGTCGATCAGGGGCGTGCCGTCCTCCTTGGCCACCGGGCCGGGGGCAGCCGGTCGAGCAGGTCGAGCACGGCCTCGCTCGGGCGGCAAAGTCGAACCCCCTTGGGCGAACAGACGATGGGACGGTTGACCAAAACGGGGTGCTCAAGCATCGCGGCAAGAAGGGTTTCGTCACTCACAGTGGGATCGAGCAGCCCCAGCTCCTCTGCCGGTGATTTTGTTGTCCGCAATGCAGTGCGTGGCGTCAGATCGGCTGCGGCGAACAACGCCAATAGCTGCGGGCGGGTCCAGCCGGTGGCGAGATAGTCGATGACCACCGGCGTCTCGCCAGAAGCCTCGATGAGGCTCAGCACGTTGCGCGATGTGCCGCAGGCGAAATTGTGATGGATGACGATGGTCATGAGATGTCCTTCTCGGATGGAAACCAATGCTGAGTCCGATTGGCAAAGGCGACCAGCGACAGCATCACCGGCACTTCGACCAGAACCCCGACGACCGTCGCCAGTGCCGCGCCAGAGCCAAGCCCGAAGAGGCTGATAGCGACGGCGACGGCAAGCTCAAAGAAATTGGACGTGCCGATCAGCGCGCAGGGGGCGGCGATGTTGAACGGAATTTTCCACGCTCGCGCCGCAAGATAGGCCAGAAAGAAGATGCCGTAGGACTGGATGAGCAGCGGAATGGCGATCAGGACGATGACCAGCGGCCGCTCAAGGATGACCTCGCCCTGAAACCCGAACAGCAGCACCACGGTCAACAACAGCCCTGCGATGGAGAACGGCTGCACACGGGCCTTGAACGCCTCGACTGCCGCCTCGCCACCCTTCGCAACAAGGCCTTTGCGTGTAAAATAGCCCGCGACCAGCGGCAGCAAAACATAGAGGCCCACCGACAACAAGAGCGTGTCCCACGGCACGGCGATGTCCGTTACACCCAGCAAAACGGCCACGATGGGGGCAAACGCAAACACCATGATCACGTCGTTCACGCTGACCTGTACCAGCGTATAGGTGGCATCGCCGCGCGTCAGGTTTGACCAGACGAACACCATCGCAGTACAGGGCGCTGCCCCAAGCAGAATGACGCCGGCCAGATAGGCCTGTGCATCGTCCGGCGGGATCAGGCCGGCAAAGACATATTCAAAGAAAATTACGCCAAGCGCGGCCATTGTAAAGGGTTTGATCAGCCAGTTTACCACCAGCGTTACGACCAGTCCCTTGGGCTTGTCCCCCACCTGTCGCAGGGCCCCGAAATCGACGCCGACCATCATCGGATAGACCATCGCCCAGATCAGGACCGCCACCGGCAGGTTGACTGAAGCGATCTCCAGCGACGCCAGAAACGAAAACAGCCCCGGAAACAGATTGCCCAGA
Source organism: Phaeovulum sp. (assembly GCF_047638075.1). NCBI lineage: Bacteria > Pseudomonadati > Pseudomonadota > Alphaproteobacteria > Rhodobacterales > Paracoccaceae > Phaeovulum > Phaeovulum sp. The sequence goes on along the minus strand of NZ_JBLJBV010000011.1, from coordinate 4,040 downwards.
AGCAGTCCCGCGCCGATGGCAAGCGCCACCCAGACAGAAAGCCAGCGTTCAAAGGTTCCCAGACCCGCAGCAGCGGGAAGCGATGTGCCTGTCATGTCGAACTTTCGTAAGGGTGGCGTTCAGGTGGCCTTGGCGGTGCTTGGCCGCAGACTAATTCGTCGAGAACTGGTTGGCACTTTTCGGGCCTGCCGCCGCAGCATTCTTCCATCAGAAAAGCAAGCAGGCCGCGCATTCCATTGATGTCGGCGAAATAGTGGATGCTGCGACCTTCCCGTTTGCTCTGGATAAGGCCGGACCGGGCCAAGATCGCAAGGTTGGCCGACATTGTGTTCTGGCGCACCTCAAGTGTGCCACTGATATCACCGGCCGACATCCCATGCTCCCCTGCCTTAATGAGCAGGCGGAACACGTCAAGCCGGGTGGATTGGCTGAGTGCGGCAAAGGCGTTGAGAGCGCTATTCTTATCCATACATCTGGAATTATGGAAGTGATTGCCATTCGTCAAGCGGTTCCGCAAAATGCGTCCCGACTCAAAGAAGATGTCAGATCGCCCTTTGGTCGATCATCGTCCAGCAGATTGCCGGGGGCAGGCACCGATGGCCCTGACAAGGCGCGGATATGCGGCGCCCGGGATGGCATCATTGATCTTCTCGACCTTGAGCACATGGTGCCAGTTGTCGCCAAAGTCATAGACGTGATGGATGGTCCTGGTGCCGACATCTTCGAGCACATCCAGCAGGCCGGTTTTGCGTACGGGCAATGGGCCATCGTAATCGTATTCAGGATATGGGACACCCCAGCCGACACCGCCGGCCCGGAACTCATAAAGGTGGCTGTCGGTCCAGCCCATGGCAGCCTGCATCACACCGTGCAGGCGGTTCAGCTTGACCTTCAATGGCACATCGAAGCGCCAAAGCACCTGAGGATCAACATCGGACAATGTGACCTTGAGGCGCGCGACCTGCGCCACCGACACGCCCGCCGCTGTCGTCTGAAAACGGACCGACCGCTTCTCCTCATCCGTTCAAAGCCGCTTCGTTCGACGCGCCATACCAAGCCCAATAGTGTCCCCCATACAAAGCGGACACTATCGAACACACTCTACGAGCGGCTACCTTTCCATCCCCGCGCCCGACAAGACCTGCAAGGGCATCGGACCAATACCGAATGCCGAACAGATGGATACCATCACGCCTGGCCTTGTGCAGCTTGCTGGGTAGGAAACCCAGATGAAAGGTCTCCGGCTCGAAGGGTATGTCGCCCATCATTCTCTATCGATATTTGCCGCACAAGCCTGTGAACCCTGTCTCAGGTTTAAGGGCAAAAATATCGGAATTAAAAGCAAGATATCATATGTAAGAGTGATGCACAGACGTTGATTTCATTGAATTTGTCACCTCACAATTAAGAACTGCGCGACACCCACGTTCTGCAGCGACGGCAGCCGCGCCCCGGCGATATCTGGCACTTAGACGAAGTCGTCGTGGATATAGCGGGCCGGTCATACGGGCTGTGGCGCGCGGTCGATCAACACGGCATTGTGCTTGGAGAAATCCTTCAATCTAGGCGAGAGAAGCGCGCTGCAAAGCGGCTTTTGGTCAAACTGATGAAACGCTGGGGCTTCGTGCCCAATAGGATCGTTACGGACAAGCTGCGCTCTTATGGCGCCGCCAAGCGCGAGGTCGCGCCTGGCCTTGATCATTGGTCACACAAGGGGCTCAACAACCATGCAGAAAACAGCCATCTCCCTTTTCGAAAACGAGAGGGGGTGATGCAGGGTTTCCGGCCGCCGGGTAGTTTAGAACGCTTCGCATCTATGTACTCCGCAACCCGCAATCGTTTCTCTGTCCCAGCCCATCGTCGTTCCGCTCTCACCATTCGCTACCATCGGGTCGAAGCATTCGAGGCGTGGAAGCCTGCCGCAAATCGTGATTGCAGAACCCTTGACAGACCTGGTTGGTACGGCCCCCCCCTATCTCTCATTCTGCTCAGGCGACGCTCCGACCCAAGGTCCGCCGTAGACGTCCTGCACCAAGCAACGCCAGTGCGCCCAATAGAAGAGCCCCACCTGCGGGCAATGGCACCGGCGACGGTGCTGTTCCGACAGAATCGATACGCAGCGCCAAAGACCCGCCCGGGCCACTAACGAAGCTGGTCGTTGTTCCAAAGCCTAACCCCGCAATATCGAAAATCGCATTCCCGATATCAGTAAAGCCCATAACATTGAAGATATCGAAGCTGTCGCCAGCCGTCAGCGTGAATCCGTCCACAGTGAGGAAAGAGAAGATGGTGCCGCTATCGGCAAAAAGGTTGCCTGAGATATTCAGCATGTCATAGTAGCCCGGTGCCGTGCCGCCAAGCTCAATCTCGATCGTTGCAGAGAACATGTCGAGATCGCCGTCGATGGTCATGATGCCGGGGGACGAACCCGGAGCCAATAAGCCGCCGTTGATTGTGACGTCGGACAGGATCGTACCGCCGTTACCACGCAATACACCCCCGGAATTGACAATCACATTTGTCGCTTGAACCGTGCCGCCAGAACCCACAACCAACTCGGCACTGACGGGATCACCCACGAGCGCCCCCCCGGATGCGTCAAAGCCCTCTGAGATATCAAGAATAATGTCGCCGCCGACATCGAGGAGCCCGCCATTGGTAACCGTGACGATGCCATCATGTCGGCCGAAGTTCGGGCCAGTGTAGGTGTCGGGATCGTCAAAACCGACAAACCGCGTAAAGCCAACATTAAGGCCGCCCGCTGCCTCTACCGTCGATCCGGTGCCCGAGATCAACATTTCGGCCGGGGCCTCGAAACCGCCGACCCAGATGTCTCCGCTTTCCTGACCCGGCCCAGTGCCCAGGGAGGCGAGCGTGCCGCCGTCGAGCACGTCAATCCGGTCGGACCCTGCGCGTGAGAGCAGCCCGACGAAGTCGGTCGCCTCTGCTCGTGATCCGGCGCCGGTGATCAAAAGCCTGTCATCGCGGGTTTGGCTATCATTTCCGACATATATCTGGCCATAGGAGTAGGGATCGCCTGGCGTCGGCGCAGCCGACAATGTTCCCCCATTGCTGACCGTCAGAACCGATCGAGACGATGTTGCAGTTTTCGACGAACCGATAAAGACCGTTTCTGTTTCCAGGATCGAACCGGCCCCGGAAACAGTCACGTCGACATTGCCCGGCGGGGTGCCTGAATCATCCAAGCCCAAGAAGGTGCGCTCGCCCGAATAACGGCCCCCATCCAGAATATTCACTGTCGCGTCGTTTCCATGGCCGAACCATGTGGTGTCGGCCTCGATGAAGGCGCCATCGCCGGTCACGGTCAATGCGCCAGGTGATCCATTGCCGACATAGGCAAGGCCCAACCCGGTGATCCCGATCACGTCATAAGTGCCGACCTGGTTGTTCAGGGTGAGTGAAGCGACCGGAACGCCCATTGAATAGCCGATATGCAATTGACGGCCGGTCGCATCAAAAACCGGGCCGTCGATGTCATAGACTCCGGTGACGGGACTACGACCAACCCCGGTAATGTTTACGGCTGTTAGCCCCGAGGCGGATGGTTCATTGATGAAATCAGCAAAGGCCGGTTGCGACGCTATCAAGACAAGCGCGGTCGCGATAGCCGTCGATCTCTGCATCTTTTCCATATTCGTGCCCCCCTGAATTGAAAATTTATTGATAAATGGTAACATGACGTAAGAGAATGTGTCAAAATTTAGGCGTCAGGGCACCTCGATTTTTGACCGTTTTCGCGACTATGAAGCATGTGATGCAACCTGAAGTGCATTGGAACGCGCATCGAAGACCGCCAGCTGCAAGGTTGTTGCGTGCAACCTGATGATTCCCAGCCCATTTCCGGACCATTTTGCATGATGTGCCGCATGATCTGCGTTCTTGGCCGAACGTTTTCACGCCGGACACGGGTTGATGCGGCGCAGTTGAACGAGGCGGCGCATGTTGTAGGCGAGGTTCTTCATCCCGATCTCGAGTATCCGTCTTGATCAAGCCGTTTTTTTCACCCAATTTCGGTCAGC
>NZ_JBLJBV010000010.1:0-32456 GCF_047638075.1 Phaeovulum sp. | reverse complement strand
ATCGCGATTGCAGCAATCATCATCTTCTGGATATGATCAATGAGTCCAGAGCCTACAACTCTGAGCGCCCGCATTCGACCCACGGCATCTTGACCCCCGATGATGCCTATGTCAGCAAAACAGAACCAATGAGATTAGCAGCCTCAATGAAACCCTGATCCATCTTAACAAGGCTGCAAACTGGTCGAAAAACTGGGACCACCTCTATCAATCACACAAACGAACCAGAGCCTCCAAAACTCAAACTGCCCTGATGTCCCATTTTATATGACGACGGACACCATGCGTTTACCTCTCAAGGTTTTGGTCAAGAGTGCAGTCTGTGCATTGGAGATATTGACCTGTTGAGGCATTCACGAAGGTCTTTTCTGAAAAAAAATACGAAGGGCTCGCGCTGAGGACCTGGAGTTCCACACGATCATCTTTCGTATCACAGATGAATCAGGAAGAAATATGACGCAAAGACAGAACGCCGCTGGAAATTACTCCAGCAGCGTTAAAGTTGTGTGTTCTATAAGTGAGAATGCGTCAGGTAAACTTCACCGAGGCCTCGTTATCTCCTGAATGCCTGAATTCGCCCCGTTTTGGAGGCGAACATTTTAAGTTCTTGCAAAATTTAGTGTCCAGTGCGGTTTGTTTTACCGTAAAAGCGTGACTGTTCGGTTATGGCAAATTGGCCGCGTTTGATCCTGGCGATCTTGCCTTGGCGCAGGAGCGTCCCGAATGAACGCAGACCCGCTTCGCGGTTGTAGGCGCCTTCATCGGAAAGGGCAGCGACCTTCTTGATGATCTGCGGGCGTGAAAAATGCGGCCGCCCTTCGACCGTTGCTGTGTAAACAGCTGCGGCCTCCAACAGATCCGAAAGCTCTTCTACGCCCAGAGATTCCGCAAAATCTGCAAAGTTTTTTGCATCATCGGCAGACAGTGGCGCGGAATCATCTTCGTCATCTTCATCGCTTGTCAAAGCGGTTCGCTCTGATCCTTTCGCGGCGCCGATCCGGCGGGGGCGTACAAAATGCGGCTGGGTCGCTGTTGGCGTATCATTGTGGTCGATCCGCTGTTCTGAAACCAGAACCAACGGCGCCGGACGCGGTTCTGGCAAAGAGGGACGACGTGTGGCCATTTCGCCTGATGTGATCGGGCGGCGTGGGCGCACGGCGCGGGTCAGGTCTTCGCGGTAGCGATCCATTTCCGCTTCCGCCTCGGGGGCGGGGGTGCCAGAGCGGCGCATGATCCGGTCGGCCACGGTTGCTGCTACGGCCGCTTTCAGATGCGCGATAGCCGAAAACCGGCGGCGATTCTCTGTGCCTTCCAGTTTGGCATTGGTTTCGTCCAGAAGGCGCGACAGGTCGGCTTCTTGTGGTTCGGTGTTGACGATGTTGATTGCTTCGATGTGTTCGGCGTTTTTTTGTTCAACGGCGACGTCGGCAGCCTTTGGTGCGTCGGCATTGACGACCTCTGCAGGATGGACGGCCTCCTCTACCGACGCCGGAATATCGGCCGGGGCGGGTTCGACGGCGCCACCCTCGTTTTCAAGGTTGGCCAAGTCCCGCATCAGTTCCGCTTCGGCTTCGGGTGACAGTTCCGAAACGGTGGTATCCTCTGGCTTGGGCGACGGCGCCGCGGTTGCCTCGGCCAGGGTCTGGCCGATTGCAGCCAAGATGGCATCGTCGGCAGATGATTGTGTTTCCGCCGGCGCAGGCGTGTCCTCTGCGGCGCGGCTCATCTTGATGACGCGGGCGCGGATTTGTGGGGCGTCTTGTGGCTGGTTATCGGGCGCTATGGCCCCATTGTCCTGTACCGCAACTTCTGTCCCGGCAATATCTGCGAGCGTCTCTTTGGAAACAGCCGGCTCGGCCGCGGTTGCCGTTTCTTCGGTGGCCATATCATCGGCGTGCGGTTTTTTGGCGTCCGGCTGATCATCAGCCACGTCTTCGATAGTTTCGTCAACTGCGGCGAGGCTGGTGGTTTCCATCAGCGATTCGGCATCGAACGCCGGTTCTTCTTTGTCCTGTGTCAGGGCGTCATGATGCGGGGCATCATGAATTGTTGCGGCTGTTGGGGCCGGATCATTTTCGAATGCCACAGAAGGAAGCGTCACATCGCCCAGAAACGAGTCGGCATCTTGATCTTCGGAATAGCCCGCAGGGGCCGCAGCGCGGGCATTGGCCACAGCTGCGCGAATGCGTTGCAACTTGGCCGCGACGCTTTCATCAATGGACGTTGGCGTGAGTTTGGGAACAGAGACGGCCTGAGCGACGACTGTAGCACCGGACGCAGGGGCAGTGGTGGGTTGCGCAACCTCTGGCCGCGCCGGATGGGCGTTTTGGGGTGTCGGGCCATTGATGGTTACCGCGCCTTTTGGGCGCAACACCACACCGTTGACGTCGATCTTGGCGTCTACCCGGCGCTGAATCTCTCGCTCAGCGATTCGGTGCAGCATTTCCGCATCCGGGGTGGGAGGCTCTGCCCCGAAATACCTGTCGTCCGCAGCAAGATCGCGGAAATACTCTGCGATCGCCTTCATCGTGGAGAAAGGTTCGTCAAACCCCTCCAGGGTGCAGGAAAATGTCCCGTAAGACACCGTCAGAATCTTACTAGCACCTACCATGAAACGCTCACTTTCTCGGTTGTCCCGTTGATAGCACCATCACAGTAAACTAGTGCTTAAGCGTGAACCAAACGTGGCAAAGGCATGACTTTTTGTTGGTCGTGATTGTGTTTTCCTGCCTTAATCGTCATCTAGGATGCCATGTCAGGGAAAATTGTCCATTCACAGCTTGGAGTAACGCTTTTGGGCGGTGGTCCGTGCAGCGCATCGGATGTTGCCGATTCGTTGACAATCGCGCCGCTGCTGGTTGCTGCTGATGGCGGGGCAGACCGGGCTTTGGCGCTGGGACATATGCCAAGCGCGGTCATCGGTGATCTGGATTCGATTTCAGATGCGGCCCGCACGGCGATTGGGGCAGAAAGCCTGCATCCTATCGCAGAGCAGGTCAGCACGGATTTTGGAAAATGTCTGACCCATGTTGCCGCGCCGTTTTATCTTGCGTTGGGGTTTGCGGGTGGACGACTGGATCACACGCTTGCGGTTTTTGCTACGCTCACGGCGCATCCGGGCCAAAAGGTTGTGCTGATAGCCGAACAGGAGGTGGCGTTTCTGGCCCCGTTGGAATTGCGCCTTGATCTGCCGCCCGGCACGCGCCTTTCGCTGTTTCCGATGGGGCCCGTCACAGGCGAAAGCCGCGGTCTGCGCTGGCCGATTGACGGGCTGACTTTTACCCCCGCCGGGCGGATCGGTACATCGAATGAGGTGACGGGGCCAGTCTGGCTTAGGCTGGTGGGGCCGATGCTGGTGTTGCTGCCCCGTCCGTTCTTACGGCACGCGCTGTGCGCGCTTGGTGTGCCGCCAGACGTTCGCGGTGAATGATATATAATCCTGACGCCACGATGATCGCGATGCCGATCCAGGTTAACGCATTGGGAAAGTCGTGGAAGACCAGATAGCCAAACAGCGTTGCCGTGACGATTTCAAGGTAATGCAGTGGCGCCAGCGTACTGGAGGGGGCAAATTTCAACGCATAGGTTATGGCCATGTGGCTGATCGTTGCCGCCAGTCCAACGCAAAACAGCCATAGCCAGAATATCCCTTCGGGTGCGATTAGTGTCAGGGTCGGCTCAGCCATGGCGGTGCCCAGTAGTAGCGCGGGCAGGCAGATCACCGCGCCGAACAGCGCTGTGTGGAACTGCATGGTCACCGGGTGCATATGCCGCGACAGCGCCCGTGTGGTCAGTATGTAAAGCGCAAAGAAAAACGCGGTTGCCAGCGGCCAAAGCGCCACCGCGCCAAACACTGCGAATGAAGGTTGAATCACAAAAAGCGCCCCGACGAACCCAACCACTGACGCGCCCAGCCGTCTTGGCCCCACCTGTTCGGCCAGAACCAACCGGCCAATCAACAAAATGATGAAAGGCTCGACAAAGGCGATTGCCAACGCATCTGCGATCGGCATCACCTTGAGCGCCGAAATAAACGAATAGGTTGCGCCAATGGATACCGCCGTCCGCGCCAGACTTAGCCGAAAGGCCCGCGCGCTCATCCGCCAACCAAGCCCCATGATCCATACGATCGGCGCCATGAGCAAACCCTGCACCATATAGCGCGCCAATGTCACTACGCCCACCGGCACCCCTTGTGCGGCAAGCTTTGAGGCAACGTCGATCAGCGGTGCACAGACGCAAAATGCGATCATCAACACCACGCCGGGCAAGATGCGGTCATACTCTATCATCGCTTCGAGCTAGCCCCAAGCGGTCGCCGCGTCTATCCTGAAAACGACGCCCGGCAGGCACAGATCCGGGGGCAGATCACGGCGCCAAAGGCAAGCGACGGATCTGCCTCAAGACGCCGTCGCTGCGGTGGGCGCATTCAGATGGCCGTTTAGGGCCGTGCACCCCCATCAGCAGTTGGGCACATTGACGGCAAGCCCACCCAGTGAGGTTTCCTTATACTTCTCATTCATATCGCGCCCGGTCTGGCGCATGGTTTCAATAGCGGCGTCCAGCGGGACAAGGTGTGTTCCATCGCCGCGCAGGCTAAGCGAAGCTGCCGAAACCGCCTTGATCGCGCCAAGCCCGTTGCGTTCGATGCACGGCACCTGCACAAGCCCCTTTACCGGGTCACAGGTCATGCCCAGATGATGCTCCAACGCGATTTCGGCGGCATTTTCGATCTGCTCGGGGGTGCCACCCATAACCGCGACCATGCCTGCGGCGGCCATTGCGGCGGCTGATCCCACCTCGGCCTGACAGCCGCCCTCGGCGCCCGAGATCGAGGCGTTGTGCTTGATCAGCCCGCCCACGGCGGCGGCGGTCAGCAAAAATTCCCCGATGCGGCTGGGGGTCGCGCCCGGCACATGATCCAGCCAATACCGGATCACCGAGGGTAGCACCCCTGCGGCACCATTGGTCGGAGAGGTTACAACCTGCGCACCGGCGGCGTTTTCTTCGTTCACCGCCATGGCGTATGTTATCATCCAATCGTTGATCACATGCGGCGCGGTCAGGTTCTTGCCATGTTCGGCCAGTAACGCCTGATGAATGGCCTTGGCGCGGCGTTTTACCTTTAGCCCGCCGGGTAGGATGCCTTCGCCTTCAAGGCCACGGTTGATACAATCGTTCATCACCTGCCAGATCCGCGCCAGCCCCGCGTCAATTTCTGCGTCGCTGCGAAAACGTCTTTCATTGGCGCGCTTCATCTGGGCGATGCTTAGCCCCGAGGCATGCGCCATGGTCAGCATTTCCTCGGCGCTGCGAAACGGAAACGGCACGGGCGAGGGAGCGGTCAGCGCGTCATCATTGACCGCCGCCTGTTCAGCGGCCGTCAACACAAACCCGCCGCCGATCGAATAATAGGTTTCTTGCATGATCACATCGCCCTGACTGTCGGTTGCCGACAGGATCATGCCGTTGGCATGGCCCGGCAGGGCGGGGCCGTAATCAAAGGTCAGGTCGTGTTCAGGGTCAAAGCGCATTATCGGCAGATCGGGCGGGGTCAATGTGCGGGTTTCACGGTTCGCGGCCAGCGCTGCATCCGCAGCCTTGATGTCGTAAGTGTCGGGCGCAAAACCGGCAAGCCCCAGAATCGTCGCGCGGTCGGTCGCGTGCCCCTTGCCGGTAAAGGCAAGCGAGCCATGCAGGCTGGCTTTCAGCCCCGCTGCCTGAAATGGCGAGGCGCGCAAGGCGGCCAGAAAACGTGCCCCCGCAACCATTGGCCCCATGGTATGCGATGATGACGGGCCGACCCCGATTTTGAACAAGTCAAACACGCTTAGAAACATCTGCCGATTCTCCCGTCTTGCGGGGGCCAGCATGTCGCGCAGGGTGCCATGTGCAAGACCCGTTTACGACGCTTGACAAGATATTTACGCAAACCTGCACAATTAGGGACGGCAGGGGCGGTCTCGGCCTGAATTTGCGACCGAGTATCCGCAGGTGCCGCGTGGCTAATTTCGGCTCGCACGTTCGGGTATGATTGCCTATAACCGACGCGACCCGAGAAGGAGCCAGAGATGCCCGCCGAACTTTCCCCCATCGACAAGGCGAAATTCGCCGCCGCCAAACGTGCCGTCGACCTTGTCGAAGACGGAATGCGTGTGGGCCTTGGCACCGGGTCGACCGCTGCCTGGATGGTGCGCTGCCTGGGGGAACTGGTCCGCGAAGAGGGGCTGCGTATCACCGGGGTTCCAACCAGTACCCGCACCGCCGAGCTTGCCCGTCAGGTCGGGATCAAGATCGTCACTCTGGACGAGGCGAAATGGCTGGACCTGACAATTGACGGCGCCGATGAATTTGACAGTGAATTGAACCTGATCAAGGGCGGCGGCGGCGCGCTGCTGCAAGAAAAGATCGTGGCCACCGCATCGGATCAGATGGTCGTCATCACCGATGCCGCGAAAGAGGTGGTACAGTTGGGCGCCTTTGCGCTACCGGTCGAGGTGGTCCCGTTCGGCTGGCAGGCCTCTCGGGCGCTGATCGAAGAATTGTTGATCAGCATGGACGTTCTGGGCCGCACGACAACGCTGCGCCTGAACGGCTCGCAACCCTTTGTGACTGATGAGGGTAACTATATCGTCGATTTGCATCTCAACCGGATCGGTGATGCGCGGCAACTGGGGTTGATGCTGAACCAGATCCCCGGCGTGGTCGAAAACGGGCTGTTCATCGACATCTGCGATGTGGTGATCATCGGCCATGGCGACGGCCGGGTTGAGTTGCGCGACATCAATCAAGGCACGGTGGAACATGACCAGATCAACTTTGCCGAAACCGAAAACCTGTTTGCGGATCTGGACTGAGCGATGACCTTTGACGTTGATCTTTTTGTTATCGGGGGCGGTTCGGGCGGGGTGCGCGCCGCACGGATTGCGGCGGGCGAACATGGCGCCCGCGTGGCACTGGCCGAAGAATACCGGATGGGTGGCACCTGCGTCATTCGCGGCTGTGTGCCAAAGAAACTGATGGTCTACGCCAGCAGCTACCTTGGTGCCTTTGAAGAGGCTCGCGCCTACGGTTGGAACGTGCAGACCCCCACGTTTGACTGGATGACCTTTCGCCACCGCCTTGATGCGGAACTTGACCGGTTGGAGGCGGCCTATCGCAGCGGCCTGGCCGGCGCCGGGGTCAGGGTCCATGATTGCCGCGCGACCCTGGAAGACGCCCATACCGTGCGCCTGGCCACGGGTGAAACCGTGCGCGCGAAACACATTTTGCTGGCCACGGGCGGGCGCCCCTTTGTGCCCGATCTGCCGGGGGCGGAACATGTGCTGACCTCCAACGACATTTTCAAGCTGGACGCCCTGCCGAAAACCGTGCTGGTGGTGGGCGGTGGTTTTATCGCCTGCGAATTCGCCTCGATCCTGAACGGATTGGGCGTGAAGGTGACGCAATTCTACCGCGGTACGCAAATTCTGCGCGGTTTTGACCACGAGGCCCGCGACCGTGTGGCTGACCAGATCATCGCATCGGGCGTATCGCTGAAGTGTGGTACCGATGTGTCGGCCATGACAAAAACGCCTCAGGGGATACGGGTGATCTCAACCGATGGGGCAGAAACCAACTATGAAGCGGTGGTTTATGCGACGGGACGTGTGCCCAACACCCAAGCGATGGGACTGGAAAAAGTGGGTCTGGCACCTGGGCCAAGGGGGGAAATCTGCGTCGATGGCTGGAGCCAGACCGCGGTTCCCTCGATCTATGCGGTGGGTGATGTCACCGACCGGATCAATCTGACCCCTGTGGCGATCCGCGAAGGCCACGCCTTTGCCGATACGATCTTTGGCGCCCGGCCCCGCAAGGTCGACCATGATCTTGTCGCCAGCGCCGTGTTCACCCACCCGTTTGAGCTGGGAACCATCGGGCTGACCGAAGAAGACGCCCGCGCGGCCGGGCCGATCGAGGTTTACGCAACTTCGTTCAAACCGATGCGCGCCGCCTTTGCGGGTAATGGCCAAAAGGTGATGATGAAGCTGATCGTTTGCGCCGAAACGCGCCGCGTTCTGGGCTGTCACATCGTCGCACCCGAAGCGGGCGAGATGATCCAACTGGCCGCCATCGCGATCAAGATGGGCGCGACGAAAGAGGATTTTGACCGCACCTGTGCGGTCCATCCAACCATGGCCGAAGAGCTGGTAACACTGCGTAAACCTGTGCGTGTGGCTTGAATTCCCACGCTTTATGCCCAAGTGGCACACAACTGATACAAGAACTGAAAGGGAAGATGGATGAGCAACGGAGGCCCTTGGGGCGGTGGTGGCAGCGGCGGCGGTGACGACGACGAACCCGGCCGCGGCAATGACGGGCGCCGTCCGGGGCAACGTCCCGGCGAGGGCGCCGCAATACCCGAGATCGAAGAGATCATGAAAAAGGGCACCGAACAGCTGCGTGTGCTGATGGGCGGACGGGGTGGCAAAGGCGGCGGCAAGCGTGGCCCCGGTCAACCTTCGGGCCCTATGTTCAACCGCTCGACGTTGGGTATCGCGGCATTGGCCGCCGTGGGGTTTTGGGCCTACGCGTCTGTCTATACCGTGCAGCAAAGTGAGCGTTCGGTTGAACTGATGCTGGGGCGCTATCTGCAAACCGGCGGGCCGGGCCTGCACTTTGCCCCATGGCCGGTGGTAACGGCCGAAATCGTCCCCGTCACGGGCGAGAGGGTTACGGAAATCGGCTCGGGCAAGGCCGGCGCGCTGGATACCGGGCTGATGCTGACCCGCGACCAGAACATCGTCGATGTCGAATTCCAGGTGGTCTGGAACATCAACGAGCCGTCAAAACTGCTGTTCAACCTTGCCGACCCGGAAGGCACGATCCGCGCTGTTTCGGAATCTGCGATGCGCGACATCATCGCCCGTTCGGAACTGGCGCCGATTTTGAACCGTGACCGGGGTTCCATTGCCTCGGATCTGCGGATCGCGGTGCAGCGCGTGCTTGACAGCTACGACAGCGGCATCAACGTGATCCGCGTCAACTTCAACCGTGCCGATCCGCCGCGCGAGGTCATTGACAGCTTCCGCGCCGTGCAGGCGGCACAGCAAACCCGCGACACGCTGGAAAAGCAGGCCGACGCCTATTCCAACGAAGTGCTGGCCAAGGCCCGCGGTGAGGCGGCGCAGTTGACCGAACAGGCCGAAGGTTACCGCGCCCAGGTGGTCAATGATGCCCAGGGTGAAGCCAGCCGTTTCATCTCGGTCTATAATGAATACATCAAGGCACCTGACGTGACCCGTCGCCGGATGTATCTGGAAACCATGGAAAAGGTCTTGGGCGGGATGAACAAGGTCATCCTTGACGGTGTGTCGGGGAAACCGGGCGAGGGGGGGGTCGTGCCCTACCTGCCGCTGGATCAGTTGAACCGTAGCGCCACACAACCCACAAAGCAGGAGGGAGCAAACTGATGGCCCGGATGAACATCATTGTACCCGCTCTTGTGGTGCTGGCGGGGTTGCTGCTCTCGTCGGTCTATATCGTCGATGAGCGTGAACGCGCGCTTGTGCTGCAATTCGGTGAGGTCAAGGTTGACCGTGCCCAACCGGGCCTTGGGTTCAAGATTCCATTGGTCCAGTCTGTCGCGCGCTATGATAAACGGATCCTGTCGCTTTCCACGCCGCCAATCGAGGTGACGCCGCTGGACGACCGCCGCCTGGTGGTCGATGCCTTTGCGCGCTGGCGTATCACCGATGCGATCGAGTTCCGCGAGGCAGTCAGCCTTTCAGGCCCGGAATCGCTGCGCGCGGCAGAAGTCCGGCTTGCCGGTATCATCGAAAACGCGATTCGCGAAGTTCTGGGCTCGGTTCCCTCAACCACGGTTCTGTCGGATGACCGCACACCGTTGATGAACCAGATCCGCAACCTCGCCCGCAAAGAGGCCGCGGCGCTGGGGGTTGATGTGATCGACGTGCGGCTGACCCGCACCGACCTGCCGGAACAGAACCTTGCCGCCACCTTCGACCGGATGCGCGCCGAACGTGACCGCGAGGCGCGCGACGAAATCGCCCGCGGCGGCGAGGCGGCGCAGCGCGTGCGCGCCAGCGCCGACCGTACTGTGGTGGAACTGACCTCAGAGGCGCGCAAACAGTCCGAGATCATCCGCGGTGAGGCAGATGCAAGCCGCAACGCGATCTACGCCGAAGCCTTCGAGCGCGATCCGGAATTTTTTGCCTTCACCCGCTCACTTACGTCTTACGAACGTGCGCTGAAGGGCGGAAACTCTTCGATAGTGATGCAGCCTGACAGCGAATTCTTTGATTACCTGCGGTCAGACAAGGCAGAATAATCGCGGCAATTTCCGCACGCAAAAGGGCCGGTTGCCAAACCGGCCCTTTTCATTTGGCGACGCCCCAAAAGAGGCGGGCTTTCCAATACCCTGGCAAGTTTGCCGCAGGTGGCGTTCGAAAGCGGGCCACCGCATTGCGCTGAACGCGGAAATCTTTGAAAAGACGCATGTTCCCTGTGGGCCCGTCCAGATCCAGCGCCCCGCCCTGCTGGTTTTACGCCTCACATCAAGTTGAGCCGCCGCGAGGTGCTTTCATTTGCCCCTCATGCGCCCTAGGTATTTATGGCAGCAGAGGCTTTCGCGTAGTGGAGGCCATGAAAGGTATCATAAGGGAGCATGCAATGACATCACTGGCCCTTTTTCCGTCTCCGCGGCGCGCTGGCGGCCGGGTTCTGACGGCGATGGCAATCGCTTTGGCGCTGGCCATAACACCGGTCGCGCGCGCCGAAGCGCGTGTCGCGCCTGACACTTTTGCCGATCTGGCAGAGAAGGTCAGCCCCGCCGTGGTCAACATCACCACCACCACCACAGTTGCCGCATCCACCGGCCCCGGCCCGGTTTTTCCGCCCGGCTCTCCGTTTGAGGATCTGTTCCGCGACTTTGGCATTCCCAACGTTCCGGGCCATAATGCGCCGCGTCGATCGAACGCGCTGGGCTCGGGATATGTGATTTCGGAAGATGGCTATATCGTCACCAACAATCACGTCATTGACGGGGCCGACGAAATCCAGATCGAGTTTTTCTCGGGTGACACGCTACCTGCCAAGTTGATTGGCACAGACCCCAAGACCGATGTAGCCGTGTTGAAGGTCGAAAGCCCAAAACCGCTGCCGTTCGTCGCTTTTGGCGACAGCGATGTGGTGCGTGTGGGCGATTGGGTGATGGCCATGGGTAACCCCCTGGGGCAGGGGTTTTCGGTTTCGGCCGGGATCGTTTCAGCGCGTAACCGCGAACTTTCGGGCACCTATGATGACTATCTGCAAACCGACGCGGCGATCAACCGGGGTAACTCGGGTGGGCCGCTGTTCAACATGGATGGTCAGGTCATCGGGATGAACACAGCGATTTTGTCGCCCAATGGCGGCTCTATCGGGATCGGGTTTTCAATGGCCTCGAATGTGGTCAACAAGGTCGTGGGCCAGTTGAAAGAGTTCGGGGAAACCCGGCGCGGTTGGCTGGGCGTGAAAATTCAGGACATTACCCCGGATATGGCCGAGGCGATGGGGCTTGAGACCGCCTCGGGTGCGCTGGTCAGCGAGGTTCCCGAAGGGCCGGCCGCTGACGCGGGAATGCTGTCGGGCGATGTGATCACCTCGTTTGATGGCGGTGAGGTGAAAGACACCCGCGACCTCGTGCGCCGTGTGGCCGATGCGCCCGTGGGCCAGGCGGTTCGTGTTGTGGTCACCCGTGACGGCAAATCTGAAACGTTGCTGATCACGCTGGGCCGTCGCGAACTGGCCGAGGGTGAGTCGGTTCCTGCCGCGGTGTCCAGGCCGCAAGCCGCCGAGCGCGATATGCTGGGTATGATCGTCACCCCGATCACCCCTGAAATCGCGACTGAAATGGGGCTGTCGTCAGGAACCACCGGGCTTATCGTCAAATCCTTGGAGGAAGACAGCCAAGCCTATGAAAAGGGCCTGCGCGCGGGTGACCTGATCACCGAAGCGGGGCAACAGCCTGTCGCCTCGCTGGGCGATCTGGATGCCCGGA
The DNA here is from genome assembly GCF_047638075.1 of Phaeovulum sp. Lineage (NCBI taxonomy): Bacteria > Pseudomonadati > Pseudomonadota > Alphaproteobacteria > Rhodobacterales > Paracoccaceae > Phaeovulum > Phaeovulum sp. The sequence goes on along the minus strand of NZ_JBLJBV010000010.1, from coordinate 20,416 downwards.
TCAAAGAGGCCAAGGACGCAGGCCGCAAATCGCTGTTGCTGCTGATCCGCCGTGGGGGTGAGCCGCGCTTTGTGGCGTTGCCGGTCGAATAGGCCAAGGGGGCGCCCAAAAAAGGGGCGGCCCTGACGGTCGGCGCCTTACTGCCAACATCAAGACCGCCGGTGGGATCCCATCGGCGGTTTTTCATTGCCAGCCGGATCTGCAGGGCTTTTCGTCAGCCCTGATCAAAAGAGGGGCCTTGCCGAGGGATCATTAAGTTGGCTCCAGGTTGCGCGGCCAGGGTAGCAGGCCCAATTCCTGCGCCGCGCGCCATGACAGGATCGCGCTGTTCAATCCGCGCGGTGTTTGCCAGGCGCGCACGGCCGCTGATGTGCGGGTATCCATCACACCGCTGACGGGCCCGTGATAAGCACCCCGCACCTTCAGTGCGCGTTGCAAGGTCGCAATCAGGTCTTGCGTCATTTCTTTGGGGCAGGGGGTGCGAAACCAGCGTTCGGCGCGCGGCTCAGTAAGGCGCGCCCAGCAAACTCCGGCGGCAGGTTTTGGGGTGCTGCGAATTTCACGCGCCAGTGTCGGTTCGGGCGCGGTCACCGGCGGTGGGGCAGGGGCGCAGGCCGTCAGCGCGATCATAAGCGCGAGCGGCCCGCAGGCCGGGGTCAGGCGTTTCATCTGGGGCGGCCCTTGGCTTTTGCAAACTGGCGGGACCATAACCGACCCTGCCGTGCCGCAAAAGGCCGCAGCCGACCTCTTTTCGCCGCTACGGGTGCGCCTCTGGCAAATTGCGCCAGATTGCCCTAAACGCTTGCCAAGAATGGCAATGAACCCGCGCGCAAACGCTGCAGGCAAGGATGAATGCGATGGCAAAAATTACCTATGTGGAACACAACGGCACCGAACATGTCGTCGAGGTGAAGCCCGGCATGACCGTCATGGAAGGCGCACGCGATAATGGCGTGCCCGGCATTGACGCCGATTGCGGTGGCGCTTGTGCCTGTTCAACCTGCCATGTCTATGTGGATGCTGAATGGGTGGACCGGATCCCCGGCAAAGAACCGATGGAGGAAGATATGCTTGATTTCGCCTATCAACCTGATCCGGTGCGCTCGCGCCTGACCTGCCAGATCAAGGTCACCCCTGATGTTGACGGTCTTGTCGTTTATATCCCTGAAAAACAGATCTGAATGATCTGTCGTAATTGTCGCGCCGGTTTTTTCCGTTCTCAAGGGCGATTTCGGCACTGGTAATTCCTGAACTCTGGCGGGATGGTGCGGCAGAGTGATGACAAAGAAGGATTAGCGATGACCGCTTATGTCTTGACCGTCAAATGCGCCTCTTGCCGGGGGATTGTGGCGGCTGTCTCGGGGTATCTTGCGTCACAGGGGTGCAATCTGACCGATTCGCATCAATATGATGATCTGCGGACTGGGCAGTTTTTCATGCGCGTGAATTTTGCCTCGGAAACCGGCGTCTCGGAGGATCAAATACGCGACGGGTTTGCCGCTGTTGCAAAAGATTTCGGCATGGAATGGGCGATCCATGATGTGGCACACCGGATGAAAGTGCTGCTGATGGTGTCGAACTTTGGCCATTGCCTGAACGATTTGCTTTACCGCTGGCATATCGGCGCACTTCCGATTGAAATTGTCGGCGTCGTTTCCAACCACCACAGTTACCAAAAGCAGGTGGTCAACCACGATATTCCTTTTCACCACATCAAGGTGACCAAGGACAACAAGGCCGATGCCGAGGCGCGATTGTTGGCACTGGTTGAGGAAACCGGGGCCGAGCTGGTGGTTCTGGCGCGCTATATGCAGGTGCTGTCAGATGCGTTCTGCACCCGGATGTCGGGGCGGATCATCAATATCCACCACTCGTTTTTGCCGTCGTTCAAAGGTGCCAACCCCTATAAACAAGCGTTTGAGCGGGGTGTGAAGCTGATCGGCGCCACCGCGCATTATGTGACGGCCGATCTGGATGAAGGGCCGATCATCGAACAGGACACGGTGCGCATCACCCACGCCCAATCGCCCGAGGATTACGTCAGCCTGGGCCGCGATGTCGAGGCGCAGGTTTTGGCCCGCGCGATCCATGCGCATATCCATCACCGTGTTTTTCAAAACGGCAACAGGACAGTGGTGTTCCCCGCCAGCCCCGGATCCTATGCCTCTGAGCGGATGGGATAATCCACACCCGCCAGTGACATCGGGGCCCGAAAAGGGGGGCTGTCAGCCCCCCGCTCATTTGATTAGCGCCTTTTTTAGGTTGCCTCCGCCAGAAAGAACGGTTGTTCAGAGCGCGCGCCAGCCGATGTCGCGGCGGCAAAAGCCGTCAGGCCAGGTGATGCCGTCGACCATTCGATAGGCGCGGTCATGGGCTTCGGCCAGGGTTGCGGCGCGGGCGGTGACGGTCAGCACGCGGCCACCGTTTGCGACGATCTGGCCGTCCCGTAGTGCGGTGCCGGCGTGAAAGACCATATGGCTGCTGTCTTCGGGTAGCGCCTCAAGGCCGGTGATCGGTGTGCCTTTTTCGTAGCTGCCGGGGTAGCCCTTGGCGGCCATCACCACCGTCAGGGCGTGGTCATCAGCCCAGGTGACCTGCATATCGGCCAGCCGCCCTTCGGCGCAGGCCAGCATCAGATCAAGCGCCTGTGCGCCCAGCCGCATCATCAGGACCTGACATTCCGGGTCGCCAAAGCGGCAGTTGTATTCGACCAGCCTGGCGCGGCCATTCTCGATCATCAGCCCGGCATAGAGCACGCCGCAGTAGGGCGCGCCGCGCCGCGCCATTTCGGCCATGCAGGGGCGGATGATGTCGTCCAGCGCCTGCTGGGCCACCGCGTCGGATAGCACGGGCGCGGGCGAATAGGCGCCCATGCCGCCGGTATTGGGGCCGGTGTCGCCGTCGCCCACGCGTTTATGGTCTTGCGCGGTGCCGATCGGCAGCACGGTTTCACCATCGCTGAGCAGGAAAAAGCTGGCCTCTTCGCCGGTCATGAATTCTTCGATCACCACTTCGGCCCCGGCCTCACCGAATTCGCCGCCGAACATATCGTCAATGGCGGCCAGCGCCTCGGCCTCGGTCATGGCGACGATCACGCCTTTGCCGGCGGCCAGACCGTCGGCCTTGACCACAATCGGCGCGCCCATCCGGGTGATGTAGTCGCGCGCGGGGGCGGCCTCGGTAAAGCGGGCCCAGGCGGCGGTGGGGGCGCCGCAGGCGTCGCAGACCGACTTGGTAAAGGCTTTTGACGCCTCAAGCTGGGCGGCCGCCTGTGACGGGCCAAACGCCAGAATTCCGGCGGCAACCAGCGCATCCGATACACCCGCCGCCAGTGGCGCCTCGGGGCCGATCACCACGAAATCGACGGCGTTTTCTTCGCAAAAACTGACCACGGCAGAACCTGACAGGATATCAATCGCGGCGCATTCGGCCAGCGCTGCAATGCCCGCATTGCCCGGCGCCACGATCAGACGGTCGCATTTGGGGTTTTGCTTGATGGCCCAGGCAAGGCTGTGTTCGCGCCCGCCGCCGCCCAATATCAGAATGTTCATGCCGATCCCCCTCTTGGCCCGCCGCTGCGCGCGTTCTAAGGTCAAGCCGCAGGTGATACAAGGTTCGCACCATGGAGATGTTCGAGGACGATGCTGCCCCCCCCTCTGGCAACGCGCCAGAGTTTACCGTGTCAGAGATTTCCGGCGCGGTGAAACGCATGATCGAGGGCGAGTTTGGTCGCGTCCGGGTGCGCGGCGAGGTGGGACGGGTGTCGCGCCCGGCCTCGGGGCATATGTATTTTGACCTGAAGGATGACCGCGCGGTGATTGCCGCTGTCAGCTGGAAAGGGCAGGTCGCGCGGATGACCGTGCGCCCCGAAGAGGGGATGGAGGTCATCGCCACCGGGCGGCTGACCACGTTCCCCGGCCAGTCGAAATACCAGATGCTGGTCGATAATGTCGAACCCGCCGGTGCCGGCGCGCTGATGGCAATGCTTGAGGCGCGGCGCAAGGCGCTGGCGGCCGAAGGGCTGTTTGACGCCGCAAAGAAACGCCCGCTGCCCTATCTGCCGCAGGTGATCGGGGTTGTCACATCGCCTTCAGGGGCGGTGATCCGTGATATTTTGCACCGTCTGCGCGACCGCTTTCCCCGGCATGTGCTGATCTGGCCGGTGGCGGTGCAGGGCCAGGCCTGCGCCCCCGAGGTGGCCGCCGCGATCCGGGGGTTCAACGCGCTGGTGCCGGGCGGGCCGGTGCCGCGCCCAGATCTGATCATCGTCGCGCGCGGCGGCGGCAGTCTTGAGGATCTGTGGGGCTTCAATGAGGAAATCGTGGTGCGCGCCGCCGCCGAAAGCGCGATCCCGCTGATTTCGGCCGTAGGGCACGAAACCGATACGACGCTGATCGACCATGCCGCCGATAGGCGCGCGCCCACCCCCACGGCGGCGGCGGAAATAGCGGTTCCGGTGCGGATGGAACTGCTGGCCTTTGTGAATGACGCGGGCACAAGGATGACGCGCGCCACGCTGATGCGGGCCGAAACGCGGCGTCAGCGGCTGGTGGATCTGGCGCGGGGTCTGGGCCGTGCGCAGGCGCTGACCGCGCCGTCGCGCCAGCGGTTCGACCTTTGGGCGGACCGGCTAGGCCCGGCGCTGCGCGCAGCGACGCAGGCCAAACGGGGCCGTTTTGGCCCCCTGGCGGCGCTGATCCGCCCCGATCTGTTACGCCGTTTCATGGCCGAAGAACGCCGCCGGATCGACCTTTGGTCCACCCGTCTTACGCCCGCGCTGGACGCCCGCCGAAGCCGCGCGACCGAGCGGCTGGCAGATCTTTCCGCCCGTCTTGCCCCTGCCATCGCCCGCAACCGGGCCGAGGCGCTTCGCCAGAACGCGCAGTCGCGCCTTGCGCTGGCGGCGCTGGCCGACCGGTTGCAAATTGCACCACGCGCCCGGCTTGTGGTGCTGTCGGACGGGTTGGCGCGGCTTGACCGGATGCGCCAGACGCTGGGCTATACCGAAACACTGCGCCGGGGTTATGCGGTGGTGCGGGCCAATGGTGCGCTGGTCACCACCGGGGCCGAGGCTGCCCGCCACACCGCGCTTGAGATCGAATTTCAGGATCGCAGGCTGGCGGTGGCCCCCGATGGTGGCGCCGCCCCCGGCACACCGCCCTCTGCCCCTACAGCGCCGCGCAAGGCAAAACCCACCAAGGATACGCCCAAGGGACCACCGGGGCAGGGCAGCCTGTTTTAGCCCGCGCGTTCAGACCCCCACATCAGGGCCGGTGCAAATCAGCGGCTCGGGGCTTTCGCGCAGCGACACAAGCGGCTCGTTTTTCCGGTCGCCGTTGAAATAGGCGGTTAGCCCGGCGGCGGTGTCATGAAAGGTCCAACATTGCAGGATGGGGTCATTTTCATAGGAAAAGCAGATCAACCCATCCTTTTCAAACCAGAATCCGGTCTTGCACTGCCCTTCGGCAAAGGCCCAGACCACCTTTCGGCCGGGTAGGTACTGCTCGACCCCGTAGGGCGTACCATAGGCGTTATAGGTGATGGTGCGGCCCACGGTGCGCGCGTCAAAGGCCTCGGCGTTCAACGCGTCTTGCGCGTGTGCGGGCAGCGACGCCAGCATCAGCGCGCCAAAGGCAAGGGCGGCCGGCAGGCTTGCAAGCGGGTCATGCAGGCGTCGAAGAGGGCGCATCAAAGTCTCCGGTCTGGTCTGCGGCCAGCCTGCCAGAAAGCCGCCATCGCTGCCACCCACTAAGGTGTGAGGGGCGCAGGCCTTGCCTTTTGTAGCCGCGCAACCCGGCGGTCCATCACCCGGCGCCACAGCGGCGGCACCAACGCCAGCGCGGCCATCGTGGGCAGCGACCGTGGCAGTATCGGGCGGTCTGGCGTCACCGGACCCAGCCGTAGCGCGGGATATTCGCGCGCCGGGTGGGCGTGATGGTCGGAATGGCGCGGTGCGTTTAGCATCCACAGCGATGAGGCCGGGTGTGGCGCATCCCAGCTATGGGCGGGGCCGACGGGCTCATACCGGTCAAAGGCCAGGGCGCGGCGCTCCAACCCGTAATGCTGGACATAATCGGACAGCAAAAGCTGCATCTGCGCATAGGCACAGAGCAGCAGATAGACCAGCACCCCGCCCCCCCCGAAAACCGCACCCGCCAGCACCAGAAACCCGATCCCGCCCGCCAGATAGAGCCAATAGGGGTTTACCCGGCGCAATGGTCGACGCAATCCGCCGCCCCGGCGCTGATCGGCGCGCTGCGCCTCCATCTCATAGCCTGCGATGAACGACCCCAGCCACGCGCGCGGCGCAAAGGCCCAGAACCCCTCGCCCAATGCGGCGGAATTCGGGTCATCGGGGGTGGCCACAAACCGGTGATGCACCAGCCGATGCGCCGAGGTGTGATGCCCGAACAGCAGCGAAATATAGACCCACATGCCCAGCACGAACAGCCCCCTGTCGGCGCGGTGGATCAACTCATGCGCGTTAGAGTTGGACACCTGCCCAAAGAACATCCCGAACCCCAGAAACACCGCGATCCAACTGCCCCAGGTCAACCCCGTTCCCCCTGACAGCGCGAAAACCGCCAGCGCCAGCGCCCCGAAATGCGCCACCGCAAGTGCAACCGAAAGCCGGTTCGCGGCGGGAAACTCGACCCCCTCAGGCGCATCGGGCGCGGCCCGCGCAATCAGCGCATCGAGCGCAAGGATCAGCACCGCAATATACCCCAGCGCAGCCCAGGCCCAGACCCCGCCAAATACTGCCCCCAGCGCCAACAACGGCAGCGGCAGCAGCGTGGCAAAGGCAAACCCCCGCACCTGCGGCATATGGTCAGCCAACGCCCTGAACGGGTTTTCAAAACTTGGTTTGCGCAGCATCGGACACCTCTTTTGCGCCAGACTATAACCAAATTCGGCCAAAGAAGGGCAGACGCCTTGTCACAGGTCAGAATTTAAGCGCTTCTGGGCAGATGAGCGACAACATCTTGGTGATTTCACTGTTTTCTGCGGCGCTGTTGGCGGCGTTGGCGATGGCGTTCCACTACTGTGTGCAAGACCCCAGCGCGGCAAAATCCGTGATCAAGACCACTTCGGTTGCAATGCTGGCGCTGATTGGCGTGGTGATTGACGCGCCGATGCTGGTGATCCTTGGCCTTGGTCTGGGCGCACTTGGCGATTATTTTCTGTCGCGCCCCGGCCAACGCGCTTTTCTGGCGGGGATGGGGGCGTTCGGGGCGGGGCATCTGGCCTATGTTGCGGCCTTTGTCGGTGCAGGTGCAGCCCTGCCGCCGTTCTGGCCCGCGCTGGCCCTGATCGGCCTTGGTCTCTCGACCGAATCGTGGCTGGCGCCGCGCACCGGTTCCTTGCGGCTTGCGGTGCGGGCCTATGTGCTGATCATTCTGGCGATGGCGCTTGCCGCGTTGGGCCTTCCGCCCCGCCTTGGCCAGATCCGCGCCGGGGCGCTGGCCTTCCTGCTTTCGGATCTGGTCCTGGCACTTGAGATATTCGTGCTGTCCGATGGCCCCTTGCGGCGCGCGGCCAAATATCTTTTATGGGCGCTTTACTGGCTGGGGCAGGTGTTGATCCTGTTTGGCTCGGTTGCCTAAGCAGCCTTTCTTTCACCCTCCGGATTGATTAGGTGAGAGGGACAAGCGAAAGGCCTTCCGATGTCGTTTTTCAACAAGCTGAAATCCCGCCTGCTGAAATCCTCCTCAAAACTTGAGGAGGGGCTGGATGCGATCATCGCCGAGGCCCCGGTTGAGACACCCCCCGACGCCGCCCCCGAAACGGCCGTCACGCGCCAACCCGACCCGGCCCCCCAGGCACCGCAGGCCCCCGCCCCCACCGCAAAGCCGGACCCCGCCCCGGTACCAGCACAGGTTGCCGACCCCGCCCGCAAACCCGGCCTTTTCGGCCGCCTGCTGGGCCGCGGCGAAGACCCCGCCGCCCCGCGTCGCGCGCTGGACGATGCAATGCTTGAAAGCCTCGAAGATCTGCTGATCCGGTCCGACATGGGGGTTGAAACCGCACTGCGCGTCACCGCCAATCTGGCTGAGGGACGGATGGGAAAGCGCCTCTCGACTGCTGAAATCCAGACCCTGCTGTCCGATGAGATCACCCGGATCATGGCCCCCGTCGCCCGCCCGATGCCGCTTTACCCCACAAAACCGCAGGTGGTGCTGGTCGTCGGCGTCAATGGCTCGGGCAAGACCACCACCATTGGCAAATTGGCCAGCCAGTTCCGGGCTGCCGGCAAATCGGTGATCATCGCGGCGGGCGATACCTTCCGCGCCGCCGCCGTCGAACAACTTCAAGTCTGGGGCGAGCGCGCCGGTGTGCCGGTCCTGACCGCCCCCGAGGGCTCGGACCCCGCATCCCTCGCCTTTGATGCGATGACCCGTGCCCAGGAAACCGGCGCTGACCTGTTGATGATCGACACCGCAGGCCGCCTGCAAAACCGCGCCGATCTGATGGAGGAACTGGCCAAGATTGTCCGCGTGATCCGCAAAAAAGACCCCACCGCCCCGCACAACACGCTTTTGGTGCTGGACGCCACCACCGGCCAGAACGCGCTGTCGCAGGTCGAAACCTTCCGCAACATCTCGGATGTGTCGGGCCTTGTGATGACCAAACTTGACGGCACCGCCAAAGGCGGCGTTCTGGTCGCGCTGGCCGATAAATTCGGCCTGCCGATCCATGCTATCGGCGTGGGCGAACAAATCGACGACCTCGCCCCCTTCGACCCCAAGGATTTCGCCCGCGCCCTTGTCGGCCAAGACCGCTAGGATGGGCTTTTTTTGGCGAAAATACTCGCGGGGGGAAGCCCACAGGGCGCGGGGGGCCGCCAGCCCCCCGTCCGCAGCAACAGCCCGCGCCACCCATCCGCGAATGGCTGATTTCGCTTGAAGGCACCGAGGCGGGGCATCGCGCGGCGATGGGGCTTGCACTGATGGCGGCGGTTCTGCACGCAATCTTCGGCACGCTGCAAAAGGGGCGCCATGACCCGTGGCTGTCGCGCGCCGCCATTGATGCAAACTACGGGCTGATCGCCGCCCCTATCGCCTTCTTCGTTGTGCCTTGGCCGGAACCGGACCTGCACCGGTTTCATTCCGGTCAGGTGCACATGTTAGACGGCCCATTGTTCGAAGGCCACGGGTGATTTCGAGCCGAGGGCTAGTGCTTCCGGCGCGGGTTCTAGAAGCCATTGATGTATTCCGTTGGCTGGCAATGGTTTGTTTGCAAACCATGAGAGGGCACTTCTGGTTCGGCTCGCTCGCGCTGAAGTCCTGCTGCAAGGGATTCGGCGCGATGTTGAAGGCGTAATCCCCCCTCTCGGGCATGCAAGGCATGCCCTGCCAGTCGACGGTTGGTGGTGCGTTTGAACTTCCGGAGGCGGATGACCTGGATGCCGTTCTGGCGCATCAGACGGCCAACGCGGCGCTGGCCGACGCGGATGCCCCGCTCGTTCAACTTCTCGGTCATGCGCGGCCTGCCCCTTGCGGCGATGCAATCGCCTAACGGGCAACGCATAGCTGCGCAGGCTCAGGCGGTGCTGATCGCGGATAGGGTCAAGAGCACCATGTCGCGTCGCTGCCGGTGCGACGGGGGCCTGTGCTTTCAGGCATGGAGCCCACGTTCTGAAACGCCCATCAGGCGGCACAGTTGGTCGCGGGTCAGGGTACCGCGATACCCAGCAATATACTGAAACTTCACGGCTTTTGGGCCGCGAAGAAACCTCTCGCGCTTGCAGGCATACGCTGCCGGTCAACGCATCGCCGCCTTTTTTGGCACCTCCCCCATTCGCCGGAAAAACAGTCTCCCAGACGGTTTTCCTGTCCGGCTCAAATCCCGGAGAATGCGGTTCCCTTTGCGCAACCGTTCGTTCTTACAAAGCAGTTCGGCGTCCTGCGCAGGAACTTTGGATTCCTCAGAAAACATCCGAACCCATTTGCCAAGGGTCGAATGCCCAACCCCCAAATCAGACGCAACCTGACGCCGTGTCAGGCCACTAGTGAGCGCGATGCGCACCGTATCCCGCTTGAACTCGTCGCGCGGTATCGCTGCCATATCCGGTCTCCTTGATGGCGGGTATTGCTCTCAAAAAACCGGAACGAAACCGGTGCTGGTCCAAACCGCCTCTTTGGCCGATCCTGGCCGGGGCCCTCTTCATTCATATCGGCTATGAACTGGCACAGACGATGACCTACAGCCGGGGTGCCTATACCGTGGCCTATCCGGTGGTGCGCGGCACCGGCCCGCTGTTCGCGGTGATCGGGGCGGGCGTGGTTTTTGGCGAACATTTCACCTTGGGGCAATGGGCGGGGGTGGCGACGCTGCTGACCGGCGATTTTTCGCGCTTTACACCATCTATGACGCCTACGGCATCCGTGCGACGCGCGATCCGTTCACGTTTTTGGCGTGGTTTTTCTTCATTGACGGGTGGTTCATGCCGCTGGTGACCTGGCGGCGCTGGTCTTCGGTCCCCAGTTCCGAGAGTGTGCCGCTGATGAAACGCGGGCTGACCGGCGCCATCGTTGCATTTTTCAGCTTTGGCGCGATCTTGCTGGCCACACGGCTGGACAAGGTCGGAGAGGCGGCGGTATTGCGTGAAACCTCGACGGTGTTTGCGGCCTTGATCGGTTGGTTGATCCTGGGCGAAAAGGTGGGGTCACGGCGCGTCGCGCTGATGGCGCTGATTGCGGCGGGGGCGGTGATTGTGGAAATGGCAGGCTGAAGGAAAAGCAGGATATGGCAGGCAAAAAGATCAGCCCATGGGTCAAGATCGGTCTTGAATTCGGCCCGTTGGTCGCGTTTTTCGTCGCTTTCGGGCGGCTCAAGGATCAGACGTTCCTGATCCATGGCACCGAATATTCTGGCTTTATTTTGGCCACGGCGGGGTTTATCCCGCTGATGGTGCTGGCCACGGCAATCCTGTGGCGGCTGACTGGGCGGTTGGCACCGATGCAGATTGCGACGTTGGTGCTGGTGGTGGGGTTCGGCGGGCTGTCGATCTGGCTGAACGACCCCAAGTTTTTCAAGATGAAGCCAACCATCATCTACCTTCTGTTCGCAGGCCTTTTGACGTTGGGCCTGCTGCGCGGCAAACCCTGGCTCGCGCTGGTGATGGAGGAAGTCCTGCCGATGCAACCCGCCGGCTGGACCATCCTGACCCGGCGGCTGATCGGGTTCTTTCTGGGGCTTGCCGTTGCCAATGAGGTGATCTGGCGCAATTTTTCCGATCAGGCCTGGGTCAACTTCAAGACCTTTGGCCTGACCGCGCTTATGTTTGGCTTTTTCATGGCGCAAAGCCGGTTGTTCACCCGCTATGCGCTTGAAAAAGAGGATGAAACCTAACGCTTGAACAAAACTGCCTGCGCCGCCTTGTCCGTGGTCAGATCGCCGCGCTTGTCCTCTGCCACGGCGCGGCCGCGCTGCACCGCGGGGCGGGCGGCCATCAGATCCAGCCAACGCGCCATATGGGGTTTATCTTCCAACGTCTGGTCCTGTCCCTCCCACCGGCTTGCCCAGGGCCAGATCGCAAAATCCGCAATCGACAGGAAATCACCCGCGACGAAAGCTGCCTTGGCCAATTGCCGGTCCAGCACACCGTAAAGCCGCGCCACCTCGGCGCGGTAGCGGTCCTTGGCGTAGGGCAGATCGTGTGGTGGTTCCATTGCCGGAGCATAGCGCAGAAAATGATGCGCCTGCCCGGCCATCGGGCCAAGGCCGCCCATTTGCCACATCAGCCATTGTTCCACCGCGATCTGGTCGCGCGGGGTCTGCCCGTAGAACTGCCCCGATTTTCGCGCCAGATATTGCAAGATTGCACCGGATTCAAATACCGAAACCGGCCCTTCCGGGCCCTCGGGGTCCACAATCGCGGGCATCCGGTTATTGGGTGAAATCGCCAGAAAGTCCGGGGCGAACTGTTCGCCCGCGCCAATATTTACCAGCTTTACCCGATAGGGCAGGCCCATTTCCTCAAGCGCGATGGATATTTTCCAGCCGTTGGGCGTGGGCCAATAGTATAGGTCGATCATCTGCCTGCCTTTCGTTTTCGTCTGCCTGACAGATGGGCCTATACGCGCCCGTAGCAAGCCCTGATTGCGGCAGGGGCCGTTGACCCCGGCTTCGCTGCGCGCTACGCCGCAACTGCGGCGCCAAGTCGTACTCAATTTTGGGAGACATTGATGGACGACTGGAAAGCCCGCACCAGACTGGTGCACGAAGGTAGCCGCCGCAGCCAATATGGCGAAATGGCCGAGGCCCTGTTTCTGACCCAGGGCTTTGCCTACCAGACTGCCGAAGAGGCCGAGGCCCGCTTTATCAAGGCGGGTAAGGATGAATTTATTTATGCCCGCTATGGCAACCCCACGACACGCATGTTTGAAGACCGGATTGCCGCGATCGAGGGCACCGAAGATGCCTTTGCCACCGCCAGCGGCATGGCGGCGGTCAATGGCGCGCTGACCTCGATCCTGTCGGCGGGCGATCATGTGGTGGCAGCGCGGGCACTGTTCGGGTCGTGCCTTTATGTGTTGGAGTTGCTGGGCCGTTTCGGGGTTGAGGTGACGCTGGTTGACGGGTTGGACCTTGACCAGTGGCGCGCCGCGCTGCGCCCCGACACCAAGGTAGTGTTTTTCGAATCCGTCTCAAACCCGACGCTGGAGGTGATCGACATCAAGGCGGTGTGCGATCTTGCCCATGAACGGGGCGCCACCGTGATCGTCGATAACGTCTTTACCACGCCGATATTTTCCAACGCAGTGGCGCTTGGGGCCGATGTGGTGGTCTATTCCGCGACCAAACACATTGACGGCAGCGGCCGCGCCATGGGCGGCGTGGTGTGTGGGCGGCGCGATTATATTCGCGGGCCACTTGAAGCCTATATCAAACATACCGGTTCCGCGATGAGCCCGTTCAACGCCTGGATCATGCTTTCGGGGCTGCAGACGCTGGATCTGCGGGTCCGGGCGCAGGCCGACACTGCCTTGCAACTGGCGCGTACCGCAGAAAGCCATGGCGCGGTGGCACGCACGATCTATCCGGGACTTGGCAGCCATCCGCAACACGGTTTGGCATTGGACCAGATGGGATCGGGCGGCACAATGCTGGCGCTGGATCTGAAGGGCGGGCAGGCGGCTGCGTTCCGGTTCCTCAATGCGCTGCGCATCATCAAGATATCGAACAATCTGGGCGATGCGCGCTCTATTGCGACGCATCCCGCCACGACCACCCATCAAAGATTGCCTGATGAACATAAGAAGCAATTGGGCATCACCCCCGGTCTTGTCCGGCTTTCCGTCGGGATTGAGGATGCGGGCGATCTGATTGATGAGGTTACAGCCGCATTGGATATGATCTGAACGGCGCCTTGCGACGTAATGGATTGGACAAACACCGAAACGGTCCCCACATATGGGGGGCCGGGTGATCGGCCAAGGGAACCGGACAATGAACATTCATCGCAAGACCCATACCGCCACCACGCCCGAACGTAATGAGGCCGAGGCGGCCTTGACCACATTGCGCGCCTGGGCCGCGGGCGCCACCCCGACCGAGGTTGCCTTGCTGGACCCGGCCATCGCGCGGCTGCTGCCGGGGCAGGGGGCGGGAAATTACCCCGATCTTTCGCGCCAGTATGATGCGGGCTTTACGGTTGACGCTGCCTACAAGGCCGGTCTGCCCGATCTGCAAAATGGCCCCGCCAGCCTGATTATCGGCGCGCGCACACAGATTCAGCATGTCGGGATTTCGAATTTCCGCCTGCCGATCCGCTATCACACCCGCGACAACGGCGATATCACGGTGGAAACCAGTGTGACAGGAACCGTCAGCCTTGATGCCGAAAAGAAGGGCATCAACATGAGCCGGATCATGCGGTCCTTTTACGGCCATGCCGAACGCGCCTTTTCGTTTGCGGTGATGGATGCCGCACTTGATGACTATAAAACCGATCTGGAAACCATCGATGCGCGGTTGCAGATGCGATTTTCCTTTCCGGTCAAGGTGGCCAGCCTGCGCTCGGGCCTTGCGGGGTGGCAGTATTACGACATCGCGCTGGAACTGGTCGAGGTGGCCGGGGTGCGCAAAAAGATCGTGCATCTGGATTATGTCTATTCATCCACCTGCCCGTGTTCGTTGGAACTGGCCGAACATGCGCGGATGACGCGCGGGCAACTGGCAACGCCCCATTCGCAGCGCTCGGTTGCGCGGCTATCGGTTGTGGCGGAACCCGGCAAATGCCTGTGGTTCGAAGATCTGATCGACATCGCCCGCCGGGCGGTGCCGACCGAAACGCAGGTGATGGTCAAGCGCGAGGATGAGCAGGCCTTTGCCGAACTGAACGCCGCCCACCCGATTTTCGTAGAAGATGCCGCCCGCGCGTTTGCCGCAGGGCTGATGGCCGACCCGAGGATTGGTGATTTCCGGGTTCTGGCCAGCCATCAGGAAAGCCTGCACAGCCATGATGCGGTAAGCCTGCTGACCGAGGGGCCGACCTTTGCCAGCGAAAGTCTGGACCCGCGGCTGTTTGCGAGCCTGATCCACGGCGGCTAGGGCTGGGCCGTTCGGGATCTGAGTATTTGAGCCAAACAAAAGCGCAAGGGTTTTGCGAACAATCGCAGAACATGGCTTTTCCTTGGGCGCGTGCGGCGCTAGGTTGGGCGGATGAGCGGATATGATGATGAAAGCGCCTTTGAAGGCGCGGCCCAGAGCCTGTCGCAACGTGCCATGGCGGCGCGCCCTCAACCTTATATGGAGGGGCTGAACCCGGCACAACGCGCCGCCGTCGAGGCGATGGACGGGCCTGTGTTGATGCTGGCAGGTGCCGGCACCGGCAAGACCAAGGCGCTGACCTGCCGGATTGCCCATCTGCTGACCACCGGGCGGGCGCGCCCGAATGAGGTGTTGGCCGTGACCTTCACCAACAAGGCTGCGCGCGAAATGAAAGAGCGGATTGGCCATTTGCTGGGGCAGACGATTGAGGGGATGCCCTGGCTGGGCACGTTCCACTCGGTCTGTGTGAAACTGTTGCGCCGCCATGCCGAACTGGTCGGGTTGAAGTCGAATTTCACGATTCTGGATGCCGATGACCAGATTCGCCTGCTGAAACAACTGATCAATGCCGCAAATATTGATGAAAAGCGTTGGCCTGCCCGGATGCTGGCCGGAATCATTGATGGCTGGAAGAACCGCGCGCTGACGCCGGACAAGATTTCGGCGGGCGAGGCGGCGGCCTTTGATGGGCGCGGAGGAGAGCTTTACGCCGCCTATCAGGCGCGTTTGCGCACGCTGAATGCGGTCGATTTTGGTGATTTGCTGCTGCATGTGGTGGGGATATTTCAGGCGCATCCCGATGTTCTGACGCAGTATCAGCGCTGGTTTCGCTATATTCTGGTGGACGAGTATCAAGATACCAACGTGGCGCAATATCTGTGGCTGCGGCTTTTGGCGCAGGGGCACCGCAATATCTGCTGCGTTGGCGACGACGACCAGTCGATCTATGGCTGGCGCGGGGCCGAGGTCGGTAACATCCTGCGGTTCGAGAAGGATTTTCCCGGCGCCGTTGTGGTCCGGCTGGAGCAGAATTACCGCTCGACCGAGCATATTCTCGGCGCGGCGGCGGGGCTGATCGAGGCAAATTCCGGACGTCTGGGCAAGACCCTGTGGACCGAGGCCAAGGGCGGCGAAAAGCTGCGGCTGATTGGCCATTGGGACGGCGAGGAAGAGGCGCGCTGGATTGGCGATGAGGTGGAGGCATTGGCGCATGGAATGCGCGGCCTGGGGCGTATTGGGCTGAATGGGCAGGCGATTCTGGTTCGGGCCAGCCATCAGATGCGCGCTTTTGAGGACCGGTTTTTAACCATCGGCCTGCCCTACCGGGTGATCGGCGGCCCGCGCTTTTACGAGCGGTTGGAGATTCGCGATGCAATGGCCTATTTCCGGCTGGCGGTGTCGCCCGAGGATGATCTGGCGTTTGAGCGGGTGGTTAATACCCCCAAACGGGGGCTGGGCGACAAGGCGCAGCAGGTGATACAAACCGAGGCCCGCGCCGCTGGGGTCAGCCTGTTGGACGGCGCGCGTGCCGTATTGGCGCGCGCAGCGATCGGCGGCAAGGGTGCGGTGCAGTTGCGCGCCTTTGTTGACGGGGTGGACCGCTGGCACCGCGATGTTCTGGCCGGGGCCAGCCATATTGCGCTGGCCGAGCAGATCCTGGACGAATCGGGCTATACTGCGATGTGGCAGGCCGACAAGACCCCTGAGGCGCCGGGCCGCCTCGAAAACCTGAAAGAACTGGTCAAGGCGCTGGAGCAGTTTGAAAACCTTCAGGGGTTTTTGGAACACGTCTCGCTGATCATGGATAATTCGACCGAAGATGCGGCCGAAAAGGTCAGCATCATGACGTTACACGCCGCCAAAGGGCTGGAGTTTCCGGCGGTGTTTCTGCCCGGTTGGGAAGAGGGGCTATTTCCCAGTCAGCGCAGCATGGATGAAACCGGGCTGAAGGGACTCGAGGAAGAGCGGCGGCTGGCCTATGTGGGCATCACCCGCGCCGAGACGCTGTGCACCATCACCTTTGCTGGTAACCGGCGGGTTTATGGCCAGTGGCAATCGCAGTTGCCGTCGCGCTTTATTGATGAGTTACCCGCCCGGCACGTCGAGGTTCTGACCCCGCCGGGGTTATATGGTGGCGGTTACGGTGCGGCGGGGATGGGCTTTGGCGGTGGCGCCGCACGGTCCGGGATCGAGGAGCGCGCGGCCAAGGCCGATGTTTATAATTCGCCGGGATGGAAGCGCCTGCAAGACCGGGCGGCGCACCGGCCCGCCACGGTCGCGCGCCAGCCGGTGATTGATTTGCACGCGGTCGCCGCGTTCTCGGTAGGAGAGCGGGTGTTTCACCAAAAGTTCGGCTATGGCGCGATTGTGGCGATAGACGCCGACAAGCTGACGGTCGCGTTTGAGAAGGCCGGGGAAAAGAAGATCGTGGCAGGGTTTGTGACATCGGCCGATCAGGCGGATGATGTGCCGTTCTGAGGGGGCGTCAGCGACTGTCTCCGCCCCCGCGGGGGATATTTTTCGCAGTGCGGCGCGGATCAGGGCAGGCGGGCGAATAGCTGGCCAAGGCGGCGGGCCTCGTCTGTCAGGCCCCAGGGTGGGTTCAGGACGAAAAGCCCCGACCCTATCATACCGTGGCCTTCGCGCGCGGGGGCAAAGCGGACCTCGTGCAGCAGCGCCCCGGGGTGGGTGCGGCTCAGGGTGGCGGTCATCGGCAGATGCGCGGCGCTGGTCAGGATCGGATACCAAAGCGCAATGATGCCGACGTTCCATTTGCGCGCGACCTGGCCGATGACCTTGGGGATCTGGTCGTAATCGGATTTCACCTCATAGCTGGGGTCGATCAGCATCAACCCGCGGCGTGGCGTGGGGGGGGTGATCGCCAGAGCCAGCTCCAACCCGTCGATCTGGCGAAAGATCCCGCCATGCGGCGCCATCGTTTCGCGTAGCGCGGCAAATTCCTGCGGGTGCAGTTCGGCCAGATGGATATTGTCGATCCGCCGCAAAAGCTGGGCCGCCAGAAGCGGCGAGCCGGGGTAGGCGTTCGGCCCATGGTCGGCGCGGGTCTGGGCCAGCGCGCGCGAATAGGGGTGATCGGGCGCAAACCAGCCCAGCTTTTGCACGCGGGCGATGCCCTGCGCCGCCTCGCCGGTCTTTTGCGCGGCCTCGCTGTCCAGCGCATAGAGCCCGCGCCCGGCATGGGTTTCGATGTAGCTGAGCGGTTTATCCTTGGCCGTCAGATAGCCCAGCATCGTTGCCAAAAGGGCATGTTTATGCACATCGGCCAGATTTCCGGCATGGTAGCCATGTTGATAGGACAGCATCTTTCCCCCCATCGGTTTTCTATCAGCTAACGCCGCGGTCGCGTGCTTGCAATGCCGGGGCCGCGTTTGGTGTGGGTAAGACGGGGGCTTTGGTCTCTGGCGGGAATGGGTCATGTCCATTTCAGAACGCACAACGCGCTTAAGCCTTGCACCGCCGTTCCCATAAAAAAACGGCGGGCCCAGGGAGGAGGGGGGCCTTCGGATATTGCAGCGGCATCCCCAGGGAGGAGGAGAGAGATGCCGCCAGACGATCGGCCCAGGGAGGAGGAGGGGCCTTTCGTATGCGCTGGGGACATGGCCCCGAATGTCGTCCCGTGCCACCGGGAAAGGAAGTGCGGTAGCCCCAGGGAGGAGGAGGGGGCTACCGTCTTCATCACGAGACCCCAGGGAGGAGGAGGAGGCCTTCGCTTGGCGTTCCGGCGGGATTCTGGTGAACCCTGCACCGGTATCTGACGCGGCACCCTCAGGGAGGAGGAGGAGAGCGCCGCTGATTTCCAAAGCCCAGGGAGGAGGAGGGGCCTTGGAGAATTCCGTGTGCTTACTTGCCGTAAGCTGCTTCCATCGCTACGCGGGTGATCATCGAGCGGTTAAGCCCCAGATCATTCAGTTCGCGGTTGCTCAGCAGGTTCAGTTCACGCGCAGTCTGACGGTAGACGCTGCGACGCTGACGTGCTTCTGAAAGACCTGCGAAAAACGTGGAAATACGGTTCATGAAACCATGTTCGATGCCGCGGATGTCTTGCACGAGTGCCATTTTCTTCGCCTATTTGTTTGTTTGTCTTGCGATGCTCTATCGCTGTTGGGGCTAACATGGCCCTAATGCTGCGCTTGCACAATAGCTCTTTGAGTCAATGCTGCCATGCAGAAACTGCATAACGATTACTGACCTATTTTCTTTGCGTATGACCCGATTTTGGGCGGGTCGGGTAGATGATTGGAATATGCTCTTGTTCTCTGGGGGGAATCCGCCAAAGTCGCGTCATATAGGATAAGAGGTTCGATATGATGCCGACCAAAGACACCGTCACCGCAGCGTTGCGGGCCATCGCCGTGCCGGGCGGCGGCGATCTAATCAGCCGCGATCTGATCCGCGCCCTGACCATTGAGGCAGGCACCGTCCGGTTTGTGCTGGAGGGTGAGACGCCCGAGGCTGCGAAAATGCTGGAAACCCTGCGCCCCGCTGCCGAGTCGGCGGTGCGTGCGCTGCCCGGCATAACCACCGTTGTCGCCGTGACTACCGCACATGGCCCCGCGCCAAGCCCCGCACCAAAGTCGCCAGGGCTGAAAATCGGCGGCCATCCCACGCCGCAGGCGGGGCCGGTGCCGGTGCAGGGGGTGCGCAGCATCATTGCTGTGGGGTCCGGCAAAGGCGGGGTGGGCAAATCCACCGTCGCCTCCAACCTTGCGGTGGCGCTGGCGCGGGCGGGTCGCAAGGTGGGGCTGCTGGACGCCGACATCTACGGTCCCAGCCAACCCCGGATGATGGGCAACACCCAGCGCCCGGCCTCGCCCGACGGCAAGACGATCATGCCGCTTGAGGCGCATGGCGTGACCTTCATGTCGATCGGCTTGATGATGAAGGAAGACGAGGCGGTGATCTGGCGCGGCCCGATGCTGATGGGGGCCTTGCAGCAGATGCTGGGGCAGGTGAACTGGACGGCGGGCGGTAGTGACCTTGATGTGATGATCGTCGATCTGCCGCCGGGCACGGGCGATGTGCAACTGACATTGTGCCAGAAAACGCCGCTGGCAGGGGCGATCATCGTTTCCACCCCGCAGGACGTGGCCTTGCTGGATGCCCGCAAGGCGCTTGATATGTTCAAAAAGCTGAACACCCCGGTGCTGGGCCTGATCGAGAATATGTCAACCTATGTCTGCCCCAATTGCGGCCATGAGGCGCATCTGTTCGGCCATGGCGGCGTGGCCGACGAGGCGAAAAGGCTGGGCCTGCCGTTTCTGGGCGAGCTGCCGCTGGATCTCTCGGTGCGCCTTGCGGGCGATGCGGGCACCCCCGTCGCGGCGGGCAGCGGCCCGATTGCAGACGCCTACGCCCACATCGCCGCTGCTTTGGTGACCCAAGGCGTCGCCTGACCCACCGCCCGGACTGGAATTCATGGCCCCGACGCGTGCGTTGGGGCCATGGTATTTCATGGGAATTGCCTGCCGGAATCGCGTCATATCCGAATCACCTGCGCGTGATTGAACGTGATGGAACCGATATTCCGGATATTTTTCCACCATGTCCCAAAAAAATTAGATCAAAATGGGATAGCATGGGATTGGTTTGCCTCACCCACACATGGCTATATTTAGTGGGTGTGCCTTGGCTTGAAACTAATTGTGCCGCAATACCGGCCTTACCCTATGAAAACCCCTTATTTCAAAGCGCCAATACGCCCGTTCTTCTACGGGTGTGGCCACAAATTCCTGTTGCTTCCCGTGAATTCCCATGTCATCCCTTGTTCATCGAAGGAAGCAGGCACAACGGGACAACAAGATCCCAAAGGCGAAAATAGCAGGTTTCATACAGGCACCCG
>NZ_JBLJBV010000009.1:0-14900 GCF_047638075.1 Phaeovulum sp. | reverse complement strand
ACCCCGCGCTGTGCTGGACCGGCTGCAAGGATACGGGCCGGGGCGGCAGCCTGTCTGTCTTGGGCTTTTATTCGGTTACGCGGCCAAAATCCTACCATCTGAAAAAGGTGACAAAATGACCCTTACGGCAAACTGGTCCTACCCCACGGCGATCAAATTCGGCGCGGGCCGAATTTCGGAACTGGCCGATCACTGCAAGGCAGTCGGGCTGAAAAAGCCGCTGCTGGTTACCGACAAGGCACTGGCGGCGCTACCGATCACGGCGCAGGCGCTGGCCATTCTGGAGGCAGCCGGCCTTGGCCATGCCGTCTTTTCAAAAGTGGACCCGAACCCCAATGAGGCAAACATGACCGACGGCATCGCCGCCTACAAGGCAGGCGGTCATGACGGCGTAATCTGTTTTGGTGGCGGCTCGGCGCTGGATCTGGGCAAGATGATCGCGCTGATGGCGGATCAGGCGCCGGGCCTGTCGGTCTGGGATCTGGAGGATGTGGGCGACTGGTATACCCGCGCGGATGCCACGAAAATAGCGCCAATCATCGCGGTGCCGACCACTGCCGGAACAGGGTCAGAGGTTGGCCGCGCAGGAGTTTTGACCAATACCGCCACGCATCAGAAAAAGATCATCTTTCATCCGAAAATTCTGCCCTCGGTCACCATCTGCGATCCGGAACTGACGGTGGGGATGCCCAAATTCATTACCGCTGGCACCGGCATGGATGCGCTGGCGCATTGCCTTGAGGCCTATTGCAGCCCCTTTTACCACCCGATGAGCCAGGGCATTGCGCTGGAAGGCATGCGGCTGGCATTTGAAAATCTGCCCGAAGTCTATGCCAACCCCAGCGATCTTGAGGCGCGCGCGCATATGATGTCAGCGGCGGCAATGGGGGCGGTGGCGTTCCAGAAAGGTCTGGGCGCGATCCATTCGCTCAGCCATCCGATCGGCGCCGTCTACGGCACCCACCACGGCACGACCAACGCTGTGGTGATGCCGATGGTGCTGGATTTCAACCGCAGCGCAATCACGGAGCGGATCGAAAAAGCCGCTGCCTATCTGGGGATCAAAGGCGGTTTTGACGGTTTTCTCGCAGCGATCATGGCGTTGCGCGCAGAGTTGGCAATACCTGAAAACCTGACCGCGCTGGGGGTAGACCCGGCGCAGCTGGACGAGTTGACGGAAATGGCGTTGCAAGACCCGTCCTGTGGCGGCAACCCCATTGAAATGACGCGCGAAAACACCCGTGCGTTATTTGAGTCCTGCATGTAACCGATGCCCCGCCGGTCGCCTCTGCCATCGCGGCGGAAGCCTCCGGCGGGAGTATTTCGGCCAAACAAAAGCTGTGCCGCCAGCCCTTGGCTTTTGGATCTGGCGGGTTTTATCAGGTTTTAACGGGGCTGCGATCTTTCCCTGATGCAACATCGCCATCATGCCTTGGGAAATGTCGTCCCCATGGCATTGCCTCTCGCCCCGAAGGTCAAATCCGGTATAAAGGGCCAAAGTTCAAAGCAGGAGGTTCGCGTGCCGGGCAAACGCAGGATCAGCAGGAATATCGTCGCGGTTGCGGTGGCGGCCTCGGTTGCGGCGCCGGCGGGGATGGCGGAGCCGATGATCGGCAATGCGCGCGGCACCTTTGGCCTGCCCGGTCTGGTCGATATGCCGACGGCTGAAAGCCTGCCCGATGGCCTGCTGGGTGCTTCCCTGTTTTGGATGGGCGACACGCAGCGCACAACGTTCAGTTTCCAGATCACACCACGGATGACGGCGGCTTTGCGTTATTCGCGCGTGCCGGGTTTCGGATCGGGGGGGGATGAGCTCAAGGACCGCTCATTCGATTTTCACTACCGCTTTTTGGATGAAACCGACTGGCGCCCGGCACTTGCGGTTGGCGTGCGCGATTTTATCGGGACCGGGGCCTATTCATCGGAGTACATCGTCGCAACCAAGACCTTTGGCGACAGCGTGCGCGCGACAGCCGGGCTTGGCTGGGGGCGGTTGGGATCGAAAGACGGCTGGGGGTCGCCTTTTGGCGACCGACCACCGTTGAACTATGATAAGATCGGAAAGCTGAATTCAAGCCAATGGTTCAGAGGCGAGGTTGCGCCCTTTTTCGGGCTGGCCTGGGCCCCGAATGACAAGCTGACGCTGAAGGCCGAATATTCGTCGGACGCCTTTGTGCAAGAGGTTGCGATGGGCGAGTTGGAACGCGACTCTTCGGTCAATTTCGGGGTGGATTACCGCTTCAATTCGCTGGCCAGTGTTTCAGCCTATTACCTTTACGGCAGCGAAGTGGGGTTTCAGTTCAACCTGAGCATCGATCCGCGCAAGCCGCCCTTCCCGTCGGGCATTGAAAAGGCGCCGCTACCGGTGCGGCCGCGGCCGGCGCCCGCGATGGACCCGGAGGGCTGGTCCGGGGCTTGGACCGCTGACAGTTCTGTGCACCCCGGTGTGCAGCGCGTGGTTGCCGAAAGCCTTAAGAAAGACGGACAGATCCTTGAATCCATGTCGCTTTCTGCGACGCGGGCTGAGGTGCGCGTGCGCAATGAGACTTATGACGCCCGCCCGCAGGCGATTGGCCACACCGCGCGCATCCTGACACGGGCGCTGCCGCCCTCGGTAGAGACCATCGTAGTGACCAATGTAGCGCGCGGGATGCCGGTATCCTCGGTCGCGTTCAAGCGCAGCGATCTGGAACGGTTGGAGAATGAAAACTCCAATGCAATTTTGCAGCGGGCGACGCTTACAGATGCCGTTGCCGGGCCGGATGACGGCTTGCGCATGACCGAGGGGCTGTTTCCACGGTTCCAATGGGCGATGACACCCTATGGCGAGATGTCGTGGTATGACGATGACGATTCAGTGCGCGCCGATATTGGCGTTTCGCTGGCGGCGAAATACGAATTTGCTCCGGGGCTGGTGCTGTCGGGAACTGTGCGTCAGAAAGTTTTGGGTAATCTGGATGACAGCACGCATGTATCGAATTCCAAGGTCTATCCTGTGCGGTCGGATCTGGTTGAATACCGAAAGCATGGCGATCTGGCGATCCAGAACCTGACGCTGGCATGGTATGCACGGCCGGCGGAGAACCTCTATTCGCGCGTCACCGTCGGCCTGTTGGAGCGGATGTATGGTGGCATATCGGGTGAATTGTTGTGGAAGCCGGTCGATAGCCGTCTGGCCTTGGGCGCCGAGCTGAACTACGTCAAGCAGCGCGACTTTGACCAACAGTTTGATTTTCGTGATTATGATGTCGTGACCGGTCATGCCTCGGCCTATTATGATCTGGGCAAGGGCTTTACCGGGCAGTTGGATGTGGGCCGCTACCTGGACGAGGATTGGGGCACGACGCTTAGCATTGACCGAGAGTTTGCCAATGGCTGGCGGGTAGGCGCCTTTGCAACCGTCACGGATATGTCCTCGGATGATTTTGGCGACGGGTCATTTGACAAGGGCGTCCGGGTGTCATTCCCAGTTGCCTGGATAACAGGGCGCCCCACGGTCAGCAAGTTCAAGACCACGATCCGGCCGGTGACCGGCGATGGCGGTGCGCGGGTGGATATTGACGGGCGCCTGTACGAGACGATCCGCGACAGCCACACCGGCGAGCTTTATGAAGGCTGGGGAAGGTTCTGGCGATGACAAATACCCTACGCCTGACGGCCGCCACTGCGGTGGCAGCGGCGTTGCTGACGCTTGCGGGTTGCGGCAGCGACACCGGTAAAACCGCAAACACGGCAATGGTTGGCAATATGGCCAAAGGGGTGTTTGCGCGGCTAAAGCCGGGTAAGACGGCCAAGGTCACAGCGCCTGTCGGTCAAGAGGACCTGGCCCGTGCCGCGCTTGCGTCAAACACGGGGCCGTTGCTTTTGGCTACGATCGAAACCCAAGGGGCGACGACTGTTCTTGGCATGATCGGTGAGAATGGCAGCAAACGCACCTACGCCACACCAAGTCAGCAAAATGTGGTTTTGCAAGATGGGGTCTTGATTGCCACGCGCGGATTGGGCCGTGATCTGATGTCAGCCGATCCGGGGGCTACGCCCCAACTTTTGGCTACCCGCACCCCCGGAAAAAGCCATAGAATTCAGCGATATCTGGATGGTGAGGGCATTGAGCGCCCGCTGCGGCTAAGCTGCACACTGACGCGGGGCACCACCCAAAGCTATAGCTTTGCGGGGGTCAACTGGACAGGCATGCAGATGGTCGAGGTTTGTAGCGCAAGCGGGCTGAGCATTGGCAACAGCTATCTTGTGGCGGAAAATGGGCAAATCATCTTGTCACGTCAATGGATCGGGCCCGGTTTGGGGTATGTGGCGCTGCAAACCCTTCGCCCGTGATGCGACCCGATAGTGAATGGAAAAACTGTGTGCCTTGGCCGCGGTTTTGGAATCGGCTTCGCGTTTGGCCCATAAGTAAAAAAGAAGACCGGAAAGCAAACGCTTTCCGGCCTCTTTTTCTGTCCCTTCGGGACGACTGAAATCAGTCGTTCGAAGCCACAGCGACGGCAACGGCCAGGATCAGCAGAGCCGGGACCAGCAGGCCGGGGTTCGAGGAGGACGAGCCTTCCACGACAACAGGCTCAGCTTCGACGACCGGAGCGGAGTAGCCGCCGGCAAAAGCGGTGGAAGCAGTCAGGCCGAGGGCCAGGGCGATGGAAACGATATTTTTCATTGTATTCTCCGTCATTACGATAGAAAGCCGCCGACGCCGACAGCATCAAAGCGACACTCGCACAATCACATTGGGTTGCAAAGAGAGAATCAAATCAGCCCCGCTTAGTCTCTCGGAGAGTGTTGCAGTTTAGCCGAAACACCGCGAAAAAGGCGCGCGAATGCCCGATTCAGGTGCCAAAGCCGCCCTGCGGGGCTTCGCCAGCGTGAATTTGCGGCGTGAATTTGCGGCGCGGGCGTTCGCGGTGACAGGTCACATTCCACCCTGCCGTGGGAATGCGACGGCGCTGAACCGTCTTTTACCGCGACCTTTCGCGCGCGGGAAGTCGCGCGTTACCCCCGCAACAACGTTGACACTGCGCCCCTCATTGCCGCACGACAAGGGTTGGGTTTGAAAGAGGCTTTATTATGAAGATTGCGATGATCGGAACTGGTTATGTAGGATTGGTGTCGGGGGTTTGCTTTTCCGATTTCGGGCATGAAGTTATTTGCGTGGACAAGGATCCCCGCAAGATCGAAATGCTGACACGCGGTGAAGTGCCGATCTATGAGCCGGGGTTGGATGTGCTGATGGCCAAGAACGTGGCCGCCGGACGGCTGTCATTCACCCAGGATCTGGCGGCAGCGGTAGAGGGTGCCGAGGCGGTGTTCATTGCCGTTGGCACGCCGACGCGCCGGGGCGACGGCCACGCCGATCTGACCTATGTCATGGCGGCCGCCGAAGAAATCGCCGCTGCGATGTCCGGCTACACCGTGGTCGTGACCAAATCGACCGTACCAGTGGGCACCAACAGCGCCGTGGAGCGCACGATCCGCAACGCCCGCCCGGATGCTGATTTTGACGTGGCCTCAAACCCCGAATTCCTGCGTGAAGGCGCGGCGATTGACGACTTCATGCGCCCCGACAGGGTGGTGGTGGGTGTCACCTCGGATCGGGGTCGCGATATCATGGGCGAGGTTTACCGGCCGCTGTTCTTGCGCGAATTTCCGGTGATCTATACCGACCTGGAAACCGCCGAGATGATCAAATATGCCGCCAACGCGTTCTTGGCGACCAAGATCACCTTCATCAACGAAATCGCCCGGCTATGCGAAAAGGTCGGCGCCGATGTGAAAGAGGTAGCGCGAGGCATGGGGCTGGATGGCCGTATCGGCAATAAGTTTCTGCATGCCGGGCCGGGCTATGGCGGGTCTTGTTTTCCCAAGGACACGCAGGCTTTGGCCCGGATGGGGCAGGATCACGCCGTGCCGATGCAGATCACCGAAACCGTGATCAAGGTCAATGACGAGATCAAGCGCCGGATGATCGACAAGATCGTCGATCTGTGTGACGGGTCGGTCAACGGCAAGGTCGTGGTGGTGTTGGGGGTGACATTCAAACCCAATACCGACGATATGCGGGATGCCCCCAGCCTGACCATCGTGCCCGCGTTGGTGGGGGCCGGGGCCAAGGTGCGGGTCGTCGACCCTCAGGGCGCGCGCGAAGGCACGCTGCTGCTGCCCGGCGTGAACTGGATGGATGACGCCTATAAGGCCGCGCAGAAAGCTGATTGTCTGGTCCTGTTGACCGAGTGGAATGAATTTCGCGCATTGGATCTGAAACGATTGGCCAAAAAGATGGCAAGCCCACGGATGGCGGATCTGCGCAATATCTACAATGCGAAAGACGCCGAAAAGGCCGGATTCGAGGGCTATACCAGCGTTGGGCGGTAAGGCCCGGCCGGGGGCGCTGCCCCCGGACCCCCGGAGTATTTCCACCAAAGTAAAAGGGGTCAGGTTTTTGGGCGAGGCATCACGAGTGAGGCTGCAAAAAGGCAGGTGCTGGCTGCCACGATCGAAGGGCCGGCGGGCGTATCAAACCGCAGCGAGGCCGCAAGCCCAAGCAAGACCGATGCGGCACCTGCAAATGTGGCGCCAACTGCCATCGACTCTGGGTTGCGGGCAAACTGGCGTGCGGTAGCCGCCGGGATGATCAGCAGTGCCGAGATCAGCAAGGCGCCGACAATCTTGAGCGCGACAGCCACCACCAACGCCAACGCGATCGTCAGGGCGAGACGTTCGTATTTGGGGTTGAGACCTTCTGCTTGGGCCAGTTCCTCGTTTACGGTGGCGGTCAGCAGGCCTTGCCAGCGCCACACCAGCAACGCCAGCACCGTCAATGCGCCGCCCCAGACCATCACCAGATCCACACGGCGGACAGACAGAATGTCGCCAAACAGCCAGGCCGACAGGTCAACCCGAAGGCCGCTTTGAAACGACGCCGCCACAAGACCGAAGGCCAGCGCCGAATGGGCCAGCACCCCCAGTGTCGTATCCATCGCATGGCCGCGCCCGGCCAGCGTGGCCACGGTAACCGCCATCCCCAGCGCCACCGCCAAAGTTCCCGCATAGACCGATATGCCAAAGCCGAACGACAGCGCCACGCCAAGGATCGCGGCATGGGCGGTGGCATCACCGAAATAGGCCATCCGACGCCACACCACGAAAGAGCCCAACGGCCCGGTGGCCAGCGTCAGCCCCAGACCGGCAAGCCCGGCGCGGGTCAGAAAATCATCCAGCATGGCGGTGGTCCTTGGGCGCAGGGCCATGGCCCGGGGGGGCGTGGTCGTGCCCACCGGCATGGGTGTGGTCGTCATGGGTGTGGTCGTCATGGTCATGGTCATGGACGTGCTGGTAAAGCGCCAGCGCGCCGCCGGTCCCAAGCCCGAACAGCGCGCGGTATTCCGGTGCTGCCGACACCACCCGCGGCGTGCCCTGACAGCAGACATGACCATTGAGGCAGATCACCCGGTCGGACGCCGACATCACCACATGCAGATCATGGCTGACCATCAGCACCGCTGCGCCGGTTTCCTGCCGGACCTCCTCGAGCAATCGGTAGAAGGCGGCAACGCCGGGTTGGTCCAGCCCTTGGGTCGCCTCATCAAGGATCAGGATCGCCGGGTTGGCCAGTAGCGCGCGTGCGAGCAGAACGCGCTGAAACTGCCCGCCGGACAGGCGGGCCATCTGCCGCGCCTCGATCCCTTCGACACCGCAGCGCGCCAGCGCCGCACGGGCGGCGGCATCATCGACCCGGCGCGGCAAAGACAAAAACCGGCGCACCGTCATCGGCAGGGTCGCGTCGATATGCAGTCGCTGCGGCACATAGCCGATGCGCAGGCCGGGGGCGCGGCGCACCTGCCCCGTTGCTGCCGGCTCCAGCCCGATCAGCGCACGAACAAGCGTTGATTTACCCGATCCGTTTGGCCCGACCACGGTGACAATTTCGCCTGCGGCGATGGTAAAATCGACGTTCGACAGCACGGCAACGCCACCATGCGCCACGCCAAGGCCGGCCGCGGAAATCAGGCTCATTGCGCGGCCGTATGGCAGGCGGGGCAAAGGCCCAGCGCCTCGATGTTGGCGCGCTCGACGGTAAAGCCAAGGTTGGCCGCTGCGCGGTTCAGGGCATCACGCACCGGGGCGGCACAAGCCTCTGCGACGGTATTGCAGGTGCGGCAGATCAGGAACACCGGCGCATGCGCCTTATCGGGATGCATGCAGGCGGTAAAGGCATTCAGACGGCGAATACGGTGGGCAAGCCCGTTGTCGACCAGAAATTCAAGCGCGCGGTAGGCCACCGGGGGTTGTTTGCCAAAGCCATCGGATGCGAGACGGTCAAGCACCTCATAAGCGCCCATTGCACGATGCGCCTCAAGCAAGATCTCAAGCGCGCGGTGGCGCACCGGGGTCAGGCGCGCGCCCCGCGCCTTGGCCACGGCTTTGGCGCGGGCCAGCGTTTCACCGGCGCAAAGGGCGTGGTCATGCCGGGCAAAGGCCAGGCCAGCATCGCGTTGGGGAGGGTGGCTTTTCGACATAACGTTATCTTATCACATTTCGCTTGACCTGTTATGTCATAACATAGACAACGCCCCCAGACGTTACAAGATCACACGGAGCGACGATGCGTAACCTTGCCCTGACCCTTGCCCTGACCACGCTTGCCTGCCCCTCGGTAGCCGATGTGCCGCGTGTAGTGACCGATATTCCGGCGGTCCAATCCCTGACCGCGCAGGTAATGGGCGATCTGGGCATGCCTGCGGTGCTGCTGGAACAGGGCGGCAATGCCCATAGCTATCAGCTGCGCCCGTCACAGGCCAAAACGCTGCAAGGGGCGGATCTGGTCATCTGGGTTGGCCCTGAAATGACGCCGTGGCTTGACCGTGCGGTAGCAGGGGTTGGCGGTACGGCCAAGCCCTTGGGCCTTTTGGCGGCCGAACCAACGCATCGGCGCCCCTTTACCGCCGCCGAGGTGGACGAGCATGGCCACAACGCCGACCATGATCATGGCGACACTGACCCGCACGCCTGGCTTGACCCGGAAAACGCCAAGGTGTGGGTAGGGCTGATCGCAGCGGATCTGGCGGCCGCAGACCCCGAGCACGCCGCGACCTACCACCAGAACGCCGATGCCGCCCGCGCGCGAATTGACGCCGCTCAGGCCGAGGCGGCGACTTTGCTTGCCCCGGTGGCCAACCGGCCTTTCGTGGTGTTCCACGATGCTTACGGCTATTTTGCGGACCGCTTTGGGCTGCATATCGCGGGCGCGATCAATCTGGGTGATGCGACAACACCCGGCGCGGCACATCTGACAGCGCTGCGCGACGCCATGGCCCAAAACGGCGTGGTTTGCGCCTTTCCCGAGGCTGGCCATGACCCCCGGCCGGTCACCGTTCTGGTCGAAGGCACCGGCGTGCACGTCGGCGGCGCGTTGGATCCCTCGGGCAGCGGGCTGCCTTATGGGCCTGCGCTGTACGAAGGGCTGCTAGGCCAAATGGCGGCGACGCTGGCCGAATGTCTAAGCCGGGGCGACGGCTAAGCATCCGCCGGGATGGTCGCCCGCTGGCTTGATCGCGCGGCGAAATCATGGTCTGACCGGAACAAAGGCACCCCGGGCCACTCTTAGGCTGCGGGCACCGCATTGGGGGCAGCATGAACGACATCCGATGGATCGGCGCAGCGGTGGACGGGAATGATCTGCGCGTCTGGGCGGGCAACGCCGAAGGGGCAGCCCTTGCGCAAGCCGCTGGGCAGGTGGCCCCCGGTCAAGACCCGTTTGACGCCATCGCCACGCTGGCCGCCCCGTGGCGGCGACCCGAGGGCACGGCCCCGCTGCCCATTTTGGTAGCCGGGCTGCCAGAACCCGCACCCGCCGCCCTGCCCTGCCCACCGCAGCCCGCCCGCCCTACCCCGGCGTCAGCGCCGGGTTTTTGGCGGGTTGGCGGGCTGACACAGACCAAACCGCAAGATCGCGTCACTGCCGCGCAGGCGCTATGCCTTGCCGGATGTCTGCGCGGCCAGCCACAGTTTGACGGCGTGATCTGCCTGACCGACGCCTATGGTCTTTGGGCGCATATCAGCGCGGGCGAGGTTGTCAGCGTGGCCAGCACCGCAGCAGGCACACTGGCCGCCGCTGTGGGGGCACTGCCAGCCGACATCGACCTTATGGCGTTTGACAGCGCCTTATCGGACGGCCTTTCGCGGCCTGAACACCTGCTGCGAATACTGGCAACTGCCCGGCAGATGCCCCCCGGCCCGGCACAGGCCCGCATCTGGGGCGCGCTGATCGGGGCCGAGCTTGCCGCCGTGCGGCCCTGGTGGCTGGGCCAAAGCGTGCTGGTGCTGGGCCATGGCCCGCTGCCAGAACTTTATACCCACGCGCTGGCGGCCCAAAGCGTACACGCCACCGCAGGCCACGCAGAACCCGCGCTACTGGCCGGATTTGCCGCCGCCGCTGAAAGCCTTCAGCGGTGATAGGCCAAAACCCCTGCTGAGCGGCACCAAGCACCAACGATCGGCAAACCCGCGCCGAACTGGCACGCGACAATGCCGTTTGGGGATGATAGAACCCTCAAGATCACCCGTGGAGGACCCGATGCGTGCGGCACGACAGCCCGAACTGAGCAATCTTTTTGCCGATCTGGCCCAACGGATGGGCCTTTCACGCCCCGCCGGTCAGTGCTTTGCGGCAATTTGGCGTGCGGTTAGCCCCCCTTGTGCCGATGACCTTGTCACGGGGTTGGGGCTGTCGCGCTCAAACGTTTCGACCGCGCTGAAAGAGCTGCGTCAATGGGGCTTGATTGACCTGACCCGCACCCCCGGCGACCGGAAAGAGTATTTTCAGGCCCCGTCAGACCCCTGGGCCATCGCCCGCCAGATCATGGCCGAACGCCAGCGCCGCGAATTGGCCCCGGTGCTGGACCGGCTTTACGCGATAGAGGCCGCCAACCCCGACGCCCGCGTTGCCGCCCTTTGTGAGGTGGTCGAGGCGTTTTCAAGCTGGACGGCGGGGTTGGCGCGGCTGGACCCGTCAGAGCTGGCCGATCATGTCGACCGGCGCACCCTTAACCTGCTGGGCGACGATAGCGAAAGCTAAGCCGGCCAAAATCAGATCGGCAACCTTCTCACACGCCTCAGAACTTCATGTCAAAGCCAAGATGCTTGGCCACGGTGAAGATGTCCTTGTCGCCGCGCCCACACATGTTCATCACCAAAAGGTGGTCACTGGGCAGGTCGGGGGCAATTTTCAGCACATGCGCCAACGCATGGCTGGGCTCTAGCGCGGGGATGATCCCTTCTAGCGTGCAACAGAGCTGAAACGCCTCCAGCGCCTCTGTGTCGGTGATGCTGACATATTCGGCGCGGCCCACATCATGCAGCCAGGCATGTTCCGGGCCGATACCGGGATAGTCGAGGCCCGCCGAAATTGAATGGCCCTCAAGGATCTGTCCATCGTCGTCTTGCAACAGATAGGTGCGGTTGCCGTGCAGAACGCCGGGGCGCCCGCCGGTCAGGCTGGCGCAATGCTCCATCTTGGCATTGACCCCCTTGCCCCCCGCCTCGACCCCGATGATATGGACCGAAGCGTCATCCAGGAACGGAAAGAACAGCCCCATCGCGTTCGATCCGCCACCAATCGCGGCGATCAGCGTGTCGGGCAGACGGCCCTCACGCTCCATCATCTGTTCGCGCACTTCCTTGCCGATGATCGACTGAAAGTCGCGCACCATCGCGGGGTAAGGGTGCGGGCCTGCGACCGTGCCGATGCAATAGAACGTGTCGCGCACATTCGTCACCCAATCGCGCAGCGCATCGTTCATCGCGTCTTTCAGCGTGCCGCGCCCGGACGTGACGGGAATGACCTCGGCCCCCAAAAGCCGCATCCGAAACACGTTCGGCGCCTGCCGCTCCACATCGGTCGCGCCCATATAGACCACGCATTTCAGCCCGAACCGCGCGCAGACCGTGGCCGTTGCCACGCCATGCTGACCGGCACCGGTTTCTGCAATGATCCGGGTCTTGCCCATCCGCATCGCCAGCAGGATCTGGCCCAGAACGTTATTGATCTTGTGCGCGCCGGTGTGGTTCAGCTCGTCGCGCTTGAGGTAGATTTTCGCACCGCCCAGATGTTCGGTCAGACGCTCGGCATGGTATAGCGGGCTGGGGCGACCAACATAATGCTTCCACAGATCGTCCATCTGCGCCCAAAAACTGGGGTCCGTCTTGGCATGCTCATAGCAGGCCTCAAGCTCAAGGATCAGCGGCATCAGCGTTTCCGAGACGAACCGCCCGCCAAAAATGCCAAAGCGGCCCTGCTCATCCGGGCCGGTCATAAAGCTGTTGAAAAGATCGTCGGCCATGTTTCTAGTCCTTGAAACCAAATTCCGCCTGGAGAATGCGAAAAAGCTGAAAAGCAGACGCCTCAGTGAACTGAAGAGTCTGGCTTAGTTTTCCCGGAATGTCGCGTCCGGCTGAGCCGTAGCTGTTAAGCTGAAGTATGCGCTTACCATCATGCTCTTCAACTATGTACTTACATACAAGCTGTGTTGGATGCGCCGCCCGAAGGTTCCGGTCGTCTTTCTCAATAGCGATTACTATTGCCATTTTATTCCCCCCGCGCGGCGGCGATGAACGCGCGAATAAGGTCTGCGTCCTTGACCCCAGGTGCAGTTTCCACCCCAGACGATACATCGACCTGCCGCGCCCCGGTCAGGCGCACAGCCTCGGCCACATTTTGCGGCGTCAGACCCCCGGCCAGGATCCACGGCTTCATCCATGCGCGCCCGGCAATCAGCCGCCAGTCGAATGCCAGCCCATTTCCGCCGGGTAACACCGCATCTTTTGCAGGCTTGGCGTCCAACAAAATCTGGTCGGCTACCGCCTCATAGGCCGGAAGGATCGCAAGGTCGGAGGCGTCAGCCACCCCCACAGCCTTCATGACCGGCAGGCCGAAACGAGCCCGTATTTCGGCCACGCGGGCGGGGGTTTCTGACCCGTGAAGCTGTAGCATGTCTATGGGCACCTCGCGCAAGATAGCGTCAAGTGTCGCGTCATCGGCATCAACCACCAACGCCACTTTGGCCACCCCCGGCGGCCCCAGCAACGCCAATTCCCGCGCCGCGGAAACTGTCAGACAGCGCGGCGATTTTGGAAAAAACACGAAACCCAGATACCGCGCGCCCGCATCGGTCGCCACAGCGATATGTTCCGGCCGGGTAAGGCCACAGATTTTAACGCGAATTGCCATGGCTTGACCTACCGTTTGCGGCCCGGTTCCTCAAGCAACGCCAGAACCTCGTCTTTGGGGCCGTGCTTTTGCGTTGCCAGACGCGACACCTCGCGTTTCAAGCGGGTCACCTCGCGTGCTTGCCGGGTTGCGGTGGTGCGGATGCGGTATTCGCGCATCCATTCCCAGACAAAACCAATCAGCAGGCCCAATACGATGCCCGCGAAGATGACCAGAAATAGCGGCAGGTGAACCGACCAGCTGAAACCCAGAAAATCGCCAGCCTCTGGCGGCAATATTCGCAACGTGACCGTTTCGCGGTTGGCAAGCGCCAGCGCGATCAGGACAAGGGCCAAAACGGCCAGAAAAGCCGTGCGCAATGCGCGAAACATATCAGTTATTGCCCTCATTCAGCCGATCGCGCAGCAGTTTTCCGGTTTTGAAAAACGGCACATGTTTTTCATCAACCTCAACCGAGGTTCCGGTGCGCGGATTGCGCCCCACACGCGCGTCGCGCTTTTTCACCGAGAACGCGCCAAAGCCGCGCAACTCTACCCTGTCGCCGCGCGCCATCGCCTCTACTATCTCGTCGAATATCGTATTCACGATTTTTTCGACGTCGCGTTGAAACAGGTGCGGGTTTTCTTCGGAAACTTTTGTAATCAGTTCAGACCGGATCATGCGCATCCCCCCCAAGGACCCCAGGATACCAGAGCCCGGGTGCAATTCTTTTCCCGACTATAGGCGGATTTTCCCCCACGGACAAACAGCAAAGGCTTGGAAAGGCGCAGAATTTTAACCCTTCGGCCAAAACTGCCCTTCCCAGGGGCACCTTTTGCACTGCAGCATGGCCACAAGCGCGGCAAAACCCCGCCCCAAAGCCGAATCGCCCAATGCAAACGGCCCCGCCGAAAGGGCGGGGCCGTTGCAATTTTCATAAACCTTTCGGCTTATTTGTCGCCCTTCAGGGCCGCGCCCAGAATGTCGCCCAAGGACGCACCCGAATCCGACGAACCATACTGTTCCACGGCTTCTTTCTCTTCGGCGATCTCACGCGCCTTGATCGAGACGCCCAGACGGCGGGTTTTGCTGTCCACGTTGGTCACGCGCACATCAACCTTGTCGCCCACCTGGAAACGCTCGGGGCGCTGGTCGGCACGGTCGCGCGACAGATCCGAGCGGCGAATGAACGACTTCATGCCGTTGTAATCGCACTCGATTCCACCTTCCTCGATCGCCGTCACCTCGACAGTGATGATCGAGCCACGCTTCACGCCGTCAACCGCATCCGAGAACGTGTCGGCATCCAGACTCTTGATGGACAGCGAAATACGCTCTTTTTCCACGTCCACTTCGGTGACGGCGGCTTTCACCACGTCGCCCTTGCGGTAGTTCTGGATTGCGTCTTCGCCGCGCTGATCCCAGCTGAGATCCGACAGGTGAACCATGCCGTCGATGTCGTTGTCGAGGCCGACGAACAGACCGAATTCGGTGATGTTCTTGACTTCGCCTTCGATGACGGTGCCAACCGGGTTGGCCTCGGCGAACACTTCCCACGGGTTGCGCATGGTCTGCTTCAGACCCAGCGACACGCGGCGCTTGGCGGTGTCGATTTCCAGAACCATCACTTCGACCTCTTGCGAGGTGGAAACGATCTTGCCCGGATGGACGTTCTTCTTGGTCCAGG
>NZ_JBLJBV010000008.1:0-27350 GCF_047638075.1 Phaeovulum sp. | reverse complement strand
TCAACATGGGCCTGTCATCGGGCGAGGCGCCGGAACTGTGGAATGTGGAGCAACCTGACAATATCCGCGCGCTCTACCGCGGCGCCGTCGAGGCGGGGTCGGATCTGTTCCTGACCAATTCGTTCGGCGGCAATGCAAGCCGGTTGAAGCTGCACAACGCCCAAGACCGGGTGCATGAGCTGAACCGCCTGGCCGCTGAACTGGGGCGCGAGGTGGCCGATGCAGCGGGGCGGACGGTAGTGGTGGCCGGGTCGATGGGGCCAACGGGTGACATTTTCGCGCCGATGGGGACGCTCACGCATGAACTGGCGGTCGAGATGTTTCACGAACAGGCCGAGGGGCTGAAGGCGGGCGGCGCGGATGTGCTTTGGGTCGAGACGATCTCGGCGCCCGAGGAATTCAAGGCGGCGGCAGAAGCGGCGCTTTTGGCCGGGATGGACTGGTGCGGCACGATGAGCTTTGACACCGCCGGGCGCACGATGATGGGCGTGACCTCGGCGCAGTTGGCGGCGCTGGTGGAAAAGCTGCCCAACCCGCCCCTGGCCTTTGGTGCCAATTGCGGCGTCGGCGCACCGGATCTTTTGCGCACGATTCTGGGGTTTGCCTCATCCGGGACCGAGCGGCCAATCATTGCCAAGGGCAATGCCGGCATTCCCAAATATCACGACGGACATATCCATTACGACGGCACACCCGAGTTGATGGGCGAATATGCGGTGCTGGCGCGCGATGCGGGGGCCACGATCATCGGCGGCTGTTGTGGCACGATGCCCGAACACCTGAAGATGATGCGCGCGGCACTGGAAAGCCGCCCACGCGGGCCGCGACCATCGCTGGAGATGATTACCGCGACGCTGGGCGGGTATTCCTCGGCCTCGGACGGGACCGGCGATGACGGCGGCCCCACCCGCGAGCGGCGTGGGCGGCGGCGCGGATAAACGGCAAAGTCTCTGGTCAAGAAACCACGGCGGACACCTTGCGCCTTATGGCGGCGCGGATCAAAACAGGTTTAGCTGATCGCCGGGGCGGGGTGGTAGCGCAAAGCGGCTACAATCAAGGGGCGGCAACGCCTGGTTCAGCCCAAGGCGGCGACAGGCAAGGCGGAATCGCTGCGCCAAAAGCTGCGCCATCGGGCCTTCGCCGGTCATTCGGGTCTTGAAGCGGGGGTCATTGTCGCGCCCGCCGCGCATGTCATGAAGGCGCGCCCGCACATGCGCGGCCCGGCCCGGTTGGTGGCGGTCGAGCCAGTCGTAAAACAGCGGCGCCACCTCATGCGGCAGGCGGAGCAGAATCATCGACGCAGACGTAGCGCCAGCGGCCTGACCGGCGGCAAGGATCGCGTCAAGTTCGTGGTCAGTCAAAGCCGGAATCATCGGCGCGGCCATGATCCGGGTCGGCACCCCTGCCCCGGCCAGATCGCGGATCATTGCAAGGCGGCGGGCGGGCGTCGGGGCGCGCGGCTCCATCAAGCGGGCGAGTTTCGCATCCAGTGTGGTGACCGAAACGCCGACCCGCACCAGATTGCGCGCCGCCAGACTGGCAAGGATGTCCAGATCGCGGGTGATCGTGGCGCCGCGGGTCACAATGGCGACCGGATGGTTGAAGTCCGACAGCACCCCAAGCAGCGCGCGCATGATGCCCAGCCGCGCCTCGACCGGCTGATAGGGGTCGGTATTGGTGCCGATCGCCAGCGGCGCCACGCGGTAACCCTTGCGCGACAGTTCGCGCGCCAAAAGGGCTGGGGCATCGGGTTTCGCAGTTAACCGGGTTTCAAAATCAAGCCCCGCCGAAAGCCCGAGATAGCCGTGGCTGGGCCGCGCAAAGCAATAGATGCAGCCATGTTCGCACCCCCTGTAGGGGTTGACCGACCGGTCGAACGGCACATCGGGCGAGGTGTTGCGGGTGATGATGCTGCGCGGACGTTCAATCGCCAGCTTGGTGCGCAACAGGTGTTCATCCTCGGCCATGTCCCAGCCATCATCAACGGGGGTGCGGGAATAGGGCTCAAACCGGCCAACGGGGTTGGCGGCGCTGCCGCGTGCTTTCAGGCGCAATGCGGGGTTGGCGGATGGCAGGGACATGACGCAAACTTAGAACATTTGGCGAACACATACCAGAGGCTTTACGCGTCCCTTGTCGGTTGTGATGGGGCGCATGTCGCAATTTGCCAAGTATCGCCGGGGCTTTGCCCGCATTAAGAGGTTAACGACCGCCGAGGAGAGCGCCATGGCCGACGACGAAGACATCATCCTTTCAGAACTGGATGACGATGAACTAGTGCTTCAAATGCACGACGACCTTTACGACGGCCTCAAGGACGAGATCCAGGAAGGCGTCAACATCCTGCTGGAGCGCGGCTGGACGCCCTACGATGTGCTGACCAGGGCGTTGGTGGCGGGCATGACCATTGTCGGCGCAGATTTCCGCGACGGGATCCTGTTTGTCCCCGAGGTGTTGCTGGCCGCCGGTGCGATGAAGGGCGGGATGGCGATCCTGAAGCCGCTTTTGGCCGAAACCGGCGCCCCACGCATGGGCAAGATGGTGATCGGCACGGTCAAGGGCGACATCCACGACATCGGCAAGAATCTGGTGGCGATGATGATGGAGGGCGCGGGTTTCGAGGTGGTCGATCTGGGGATCAACAACCCGGTCGAGAAATACCTTGAGGCGCTGGTGCGCGAAGAGGCCGATATTCTGGGAATGTCGGCGCTGCTGACCACCACGATGCCCTATATGAAGGTGGTGATCGACACGATGAAGGAACAGGGCATCCGCGAAAACTATATCGTGCTGGTCGGGGGGGCGCCCCTGAACGAAGAGTTTGGTCGCGCGATCGGCGCCGATGCCTATTGCCGCGATGCCGCCGTAGCCGTGGAAACCGCCAAGACCTTCATTGCGCGCAAGCACAACCAGATGGCCGCTGGCTAAGGTTTTTGGGCGGTTCCGGGGCAAAAGCCCGCCGATCCGCCCCAAAACACAACCCGGACCTTGGCCTTTTTGCGCGAACGGCCCATATTGAAGGGAATAGGAGGTTTTCATGCCACTGCCTCATTTCCTTGCGCTGCTTGCTGTCATCATCGTTGCCGCTGCGGCGACGGTGTGGCTTGCGGCGTCATCCGGGGTGTCGCTTGCTGTGCTGGCGCTGGTAGTCTTGATTGCTGCGGGGGTCGTACGTTTGATGACACGGGTCGAATGATACCCTCGGATGAGGTTTTGGCCGAGGCGGGTTTACCCCCGGCGCGGACAGGTCAGGTGTTGCTAATCGCCTGCGGTGCCTTGGCGCGCGAGATTGTCGCGCTGAAAGAGGCGAACGGCTGGCACCATCTCGACCTGACCTGCCTGCCCGCGAACCTGCACCTTTGGCCCGACCGGATTACGGACGCGGTAACGGCAACGGTCGAAAAGCACCGCGCCGCGTATGACAGCATTTTTGTGGTCTATGCCGATTGCGGCACAGGCGGGCAATTGGCCGCGCGCTGTGCCGAACTCGGGGTTGAGATGGTGGCCGGGCCGCATTGCTATTCGTTTTACGAAGGCAACGAGGTGTTTGCCGCCAAGGCCGATGATGAATTCACCGCCTTTTACCTGACAGATTTTCTGGTGCGTCAGTTCGATGCCTTTGTCTGGCGGCCGATGGGGCTGGACCGGCACCCGGAACTGCTGGAGATGTATTTTGGCAATTATGATCGGCTGATCTATCAGGCGCAGACGAACGACCCGGCGCTGGACGAAAAGGCACGCGAGGCTGCGGACCGGCTGGGCCTGCGGTATGAGCGCCGCTTT
Source organism: Phaeovulum sp. (assembly GCF_047638075.1). Classification (NCBI taxonomy): domain Bacteria; kingdom Pseudomonadati; phylum Pseudomonadota; class Alphaproteobacteria; order Rhodobacterales; family Paracoccaceae; genus Phaeovulum; species Phaeovulum sp. The sequence goes on along the minus strand of NZ_JBLJBV010000008.1, from coordinate 23,567 downwards.
ACCGGTTATGGCGATCTCGCACCGGTTTTGGCCGGCCTTTAAGCGTGCAGCGCCAGTTTGTGCCGGCAGTTGGAACGGGCGTCCCTGATCATCACACCCCCTGACCGCAAATCACGCATCCCGGGTTGGAAATAGTCACCCCCGGGGGCCGCATCTTTCAGGATAACGCCCCTTTTACGAACAAAGGGCAAAGCGGTTCTGACCGAAATCAGCATGCCGTCTTCTACACGAAAACCTTTCGCAGCGCAGCCGCGACCCGCAAGATAACCTGTTCTTTCTTCTTAAAAAAACAATGGGGATACGGGCGCATATCATGCGATAATGCCCGTCATTTAAGGGTCGTATCATCCGTGATGCGCAAACACCGACCGCCACTTTTTCCCTGGTCCCTTGATATGCATCAAATTCACTAGACATGAGATGTTGTTACATTCAATTATAGGCATACTTGCAACCGACCGATCGGTCGGCCAATGGGAGGGGAAAAATACATGGCACATATCGTAGTGCTCGGCGCGGGGCTTGGCGGGGCCATAATGGCTTATGAATTGCGCGATCAGGTCCGTCCGGAAGATAAGATCACGGTGGTCACCAAGGACGCAAAGTATCACTTTGTCCCTTCAAACCCTTGGGTCGCCGTGGGCTGGCGCGATCGCAAAGACACCTCGGTAGATTTGGCGCCAACGATGAAGAAAAAGGGGATCGAGTTCATTCCCGTCGCCGCCGAAAAGCTGGTTCCAGAAGAAAACAGGCTGGTCCTGGTAGACGGTCAATCAATTTCTTACGATTATATCGTCATCGCCACGGGACCAGATCTCGCGTTTGACGAAATCGAGGGCTTTGGCCCCGACGGCTATACCCAATCCATTTGCCACATTGATCACGCAGAAACGGCGCGGGTGGCGTTTGAAAAGTTCTGCGAAAACCCCGGCCCGATCATCGTCGGCGCGGTACAGGGCGCAAGCTGCTATGGCCCGGCATATGAATTTCTGTTCATCCTGAACACCGCCCTGCGCAAACTGAAACTGCGCGATCAGGTGCCAATGACGTTTATCACCTCAGAGCCCTATATCGGGCATCTGGGGCTGGACGGGGTGGGTGATACCAAGGGCCTTCTGGAATCTGAAATGCGTGACAAGGACATCAAGTGGATGACCTCATCACGGGTGAAAAAGGTCGAAGACGGAAAGATGATCATCGAAGAAATCAACGATGATGGAACGGTGAAGTCTGAAAAGGAAATGCCTTTCGGCTATGCGATGATGCTGCCCGCCTTTCGGGGCATCAAGGCTGTCTCCGGTATCGAGGGGCTCGCAAATCCGCGCGGCTTTACCATTGTGGACAAACACCAGCGCAACCCGAAATACCCCAACGTCTTTGCCGTAGGCGTCTGTGTGGCGATCCCGCCGATGGGGCCAACGCCGGTTCCCTGCGGGGTTCCGAAAACCGGATTCATGATTGAATCCATGGTCACCGCCACGGCGCACAACCTCGGCAATCTGGTGAAGGGCAAAGAGCCCGATCAGGTTGGCACCTGGAATGCGGTCTGTCTGGCGGACTTTGGGGATGGCGGAATTGCGTTCGTCGCACAGCCACAAATGCCGCCGCGCAACGTGAACTGGTCATCGTCAGGCAAGTGGGTGCACATGGCCAAGGTTGGTTTTGAGAAATACTTTATCCACAAGATGCGCAAAGGCACCTCAGAGCCTTATTACGAAAAGGCCGCGATGAAAATGCTGGGCATCGACAAGTTGAAAGAAGTGAAAAAGGGCTGAAAATCAAAGAGGGCAGCACCGGGGCTGCCCTGTCAGTGCCCCGGCCATAAAACCTGGCCGGGGCCGCTTTTTCAGACGACACCCAAGGCGCGCATTGCCTCGGCCACGCGCACGAACCCTGCGACGTTCGCGCCCAGAACATAGTCGCCCGGCGCGCCGTATTCATCAGCAGTCTCATAGCACCGGTCGTGGATGCCGCGCATGATGGCCGCCAAACGCGTTTCGGTCTGATCGAACGACCAGCTGTCGCGCGACGCGTTTTGCTGCATTTCAAGCGCCGAGGTCGCCACACCGCCCGCGTTTGCCGCCTTGCCGGGGGCAAACAACACGCCCGCATCCTGAAAAATCCGCACCGCCTCGGGGGTTGAGGGCATGTTGGCCCCCTCGCCCACAGCGATCACACCGTTCTTGATCAGCGTATGCGCATCTTTGCCCGACAGTTCATTCTGCGTTGCCGACGGCATCGCTACATCGCAAGGCACATCCCAGATCGAACCGTTGGCGATAAACTGGACACCCTCGCCCCTGCGAAGCGCATATTCAGAGATGCGTTCGCGCCGAACCTCTTTGATTTCCTGCAACAGTGCCAGGTCAATGCCATTTTCATCAATCACATAGCCGCTGGAATCCGAGCAAGCGACGACTTTCCCGCCAAACTCTTGCACCTTTTCGATGGAATAGATCGCGACGTTGCCCGAGCCCGAAACCACGACCCGCTTACCATCAAAGCTGGTGCCTTTGGTTTCCAGCATGGCTTGCACAAAATAGGTGTTGCCATAGCCCGTCGCCTCGGTGCGCGCCTGCGACCCGCCATAGCTCAGACCCTTACCGGTCAAGATGCCCGCCTCATAACGGTTTGTCAGCCGTTTGTATTGGCCGAACATATAACCAATTTCGCGGCCACCCACGCCAATGTCACCCGCTGGCACATCGGTATATTCACCCAGGTGGCGGTGCAATTCGGTCATGAGGGACTGACAAAACCGCATGATTTCGGCGTCAGAGCGACCTTTGGGGTCAAAGTCCGAACCGCCCTTGCCGCCCCCGATGGGCATACCGGTCAAGGCGTTCTTGAAGGTCTGTTCAAAGCCCAGAAACTTGATGATCCCGACATTGACCGACGGATGAAACCGCAGGCCCCCCTTGTAGGGCCCCAACGCCGAGTTGAACTGAACCCGAAAACCGCGGTTGATCTGGACATTTCCCGCGTCATCGACCCAAGGAATGCGAAAGATGATCTGGCGTTCGGGTTCACAGATCCGTTCAATCAGGGCCGCTTCCAGATAGTGCGGATGTTTGGCCACCACCCGCCCAAGGCTTTCCAGAACCTCCTGCACGGCTTGGTGAAACTCCGGCTCGCCCGCATTGCGGCTTACCACTTCAGCCAGGATTGGCTGCAATTTATCGTCGATCTTGTTCATGTGATGCCTTTAGGAAAGGAACTTCGTTTGCAGGCTATTTTCGGATCGCTTAGCGCAATTTTTCTGAGATTGGAACGGCTCCGGCGCAAGAATTTGTCTTTTTTGTCGGAACAGCGCGCGAAGATCAGCCCGACCACCCCTGGCCGGGCCACGGTTAAAGGCGCTACCTATCCCTTCAGGCGGGCGGCGCTCATTGGTTGGCGCTTGGCCTCGCGGGGACGCGCAAGCACTGGCCAGTAAATCACCGCAAAACCACCAAACGCAGCAATCCACGCCCCGGCCGCCAGATGCAGCAACCAATCCTGATCCGGGAAAATGCCCATGGAGAAGCGGGCCAGGACCGATACGATCAACAAGACGTAAAGCGACGCAATCGGGCGCGTCGCATGCAAGGGGCGCCCGGCATGACCAAGGCTGGCACGCGTCATCACCGCCAGCGTCATCAATCCGATCGCGCCTGCCATCCACACATGTTGTGCGGCAGGCCCCATGCCGGGTATGAAATGCCCCGCTGCGATCGCCAAAAACCCCAGCGGGACAAAGGCGTAGCCGACATGAAGCACCCAGACCAGCGGCTCACCTACCGCGTGCCGTCCTGACCAGCGCGACAGGCGCCAGAAATGTGCAACCCCGACCAGCGCACAGGCGACAGCCGTCACAACCTGCGCCGGCCAGGTCACCCACAACAGCAGCGCCACCAGTGTCAGCACCAGCACCCCCCCATCGGCCCGGCCATAAGGCACCGGTAACGACGGATGCCGCCGTTGCGCCAACCAGTTGCGTGTAAAACTGGGCACGATACGCCCGCCGATCAAAGAAATCATCGTCACCGCAGCCGCCAGCCCCAGCCGCAGCCCGACCCCGCCCGCCGGATAGCCGCCCTGCGCCAACGTCAGGTGATAAAGCGCGTTGGCCACCACAAACCCGAATACCAACCCCACAACGGGCAGGTTCTTCCAGTTTTTCCCAGCGAATATCTCGCGGGACAATACCAACGCCAAGGCTATCGGAAACGCCAGATCAGCAATCATCACCAGCCCCCAGGGCAAAAGGGCAGACACGGCTACCGCGAACCGCCCCAGCACCCAAAGCCCCACCAGCCCCGCCAGCGGCCAGCCGACCATCGGCAGGCGCCCGGTCCAGTTTGGCACCGCCGTCAGCAAGAACCCCGCCAGAACCGCCCCAAGATAGCCGAACAGAAATTCATGCGCGTGCCATGAAACCGGATCGAAAGCAGTTGGGAAAATATCGCGCCCAGTCAGCATCAGCACCCAGACCACCATCGCCAGGGCCGCCCAGATCGTGCCCAGTAAAAAGAATGGCCTGAAGCCAAAACTAAAGATTGCTGGGCCGGTCCAGGCGCGCATTTTTTCGGCAGAGGTCTTCATGGTCTGTCCTTTGGTGTGTGCAGGCCCGTCTCGGTTATGATGGCTTGCATTGGGATGTCATGGGGTTGCGGAAAGATCGTAGCAATACGGGCCGTGTCAAGCCCGACCCCGATAGCCAGCGGTCGCGGTGCAAGCGCGGCCAAGGTGCGGTCAAAATAACCACCGCCGTAGCCCAGGCGGTAGGCTTCGGCGTCCCAGCCGACGACCGGGGAAAGAACGATATCGGGGGTGAGGGCCGGACCCTCGGCGGGAACGGGAATGTTCCAAAATCCGCGCTCCATTTTGGTCTCGGCTGTCCAGGCGCGAAAAATCAGCGGGGCGGCGCGCGTGGTGACCAGCGGCAAAGCCGCCCGCGCGCCCTGCGCCGCCAGCCCCGTCAACCAAAACCGCAGATCCAGCTCAGCCTTGATGGGCCACCACGCCGAAATCGTCAGCCCGCGCAGGCTGGCGAACCGCTCTGCCAGAAACTGGTCGAGATGTTCGGCAATGGTGCGGGCCGCGGCTTTTCGGGCCTCGACCGACAGCGCCGCCCGTTCGGTCAAGAGGCGCGTGCGTTCTGCGCGGCGCCAACGCGCGACGTCCTGCGCCTGCTGCGGATCAACCCCAAGCGGATCGAAATAGGTTGGGTCAATCTCATGCGCATAGCAAGGGGGCGACGCATAGCCCCTTTGGGCGTGATCATCGCGGCTCATTCCATGGCCCCCGGCTTTGCATGGGTAAGGCGGTTCATCCGCGCCAGTGCAATCTGCGCCTCGGCCAAGATCGCAGCGAGCCGTTCTGCGGCTCTGGGCAAATCATTGATCAGCGCAACACCTTGACCGGCATAGGCGGCCAAGGCCTCCAGATCACCCGTTGTCGTGCGCAAGGGCGAGTCGGTGCTGAATTTCAACAAGGGCTTGCCGCCATCCTGCGCGATCACCTCATGCGGCAGGCGATCGGGGTGGTGCCCCATAAGGTCATGCCCCAGCGCATCCGTAACCGAATTGCGGATCACCCGGACGGGTGAATTGGGCGGCCAGTTCAGTGCGAAAGCATCGGTGAAAACGGTATCCTCGGCCATCGCAGCCAATATGCGGGCCTTGTGGTCATCATGCGCAAAGGATTCTGCCGTGGCCAGGAACGCGGTGCCGCAATGAATACCCTCTGCCCCCAGCGCCATCGCGGCAACCAGCCCCGCCCCCGTGGCAAAACCGCCCGACGCGATCACCGGAATCGATACCGCCCGTGCGACCTGTTCGACCAGCACCAATGCCCCGACCGTGCCATGCACATGCCCGCCGGCCTCGACCCCCTGAACAATCACCACATCGGCGCCCGCCGCCTCGGCCGCTTTGGCAGCCGCGAGCGAGCCGACCTGATGCAACACCAGCACCCCGGCCTTCTTGGCCCGCGCGACCGCCTCTGGCACCACATCCCAGAAAAAGCACAGCGCAGGAACCGCAAGATCGAAACAAGTGCCCAGCTCTGCATCCAGCAGGCGGGCTTCGGTTGCCGCAGGGATCAGATTCACCGCAAACGGGTGATTGGTCAGGCTGCGGATTGCCGCCACCTCTTGGGTGATCAGTTCAGGGCTTTCCCGAACCATCCCCAGCACACCGTATCCCCCCGCCTCGGCCACCGCCGCGACAAGGTCAGACCGCGCAACCCCGCCCATCCCCGCGAGCAGGACCGGATGCGCGCACCCCAGCAAATCGCAAACCGGGGTATGCAGGTTGAATTCACTCATGTGACACCTTTTTCCCCAGCTTTTCTTCCAGGTAATCGCGCAAGACAAGGGCCTGATTATGCTCGGTGTCCTTTGCGCCGTAAAGTAGCGTGACCGGTCCCTTGCGGCACCAGCCCAGCGCCTGGTCGACCACATCGGGGGCTTCGTTCAACTCAGTTTCGTATCGGGTTTTGAAGCCGTCCCATTTTGCGGGGTCATGATCGAACCATTTGCGCAAGGACGTGCTGGGGGCCAGATCGCGCAGCCAGGCGTCGATCGGCAGATCTGCCTTGGCAATGCCGCGCGGCCACAGCCTGTCCACCAACAGTCGCGCGCCGACGGTCTTTGCCCCATCGCGGGCGTCATAAGCGCGGCACAGGTGAATGGCCGTCGTCATTTCTTGGCGGCCAGTTCCGGGTCGATCAACTCTAACGCCTTGATCGAATGAGCAAAGGCAGCGCCCGCGCGCATTTCGGCGGCAACCCAGATTGCCTCCATGATCGCCTCGCCGCTTGCACCTTCGCGGCGGGCCGCCTTTACATGGCCCTCGATGCACCACGGGCATTGCGTGACATGGGCAACCGCAACCGCGATAAGCTGTTTGGTGCGCGCATCCAGCGCGCCGGGCGCAAACACGGCGGCCCCGAAGGCGCGAAAGGCATCATCCGCCGCAGGGGCCAGTGCATGGCGCTTTTCAGCATGGGCACGGGTGGCTTTGGGCATTGAGATATCTGTCATGGGTCTCTCCTTCGGGGCTGCGGGGCCAAGGGTCAGGCGGCTGGTTCAAACTGAGGAAACAGAACCTCATTTTCCAGCCGGATATGGGCGTCCAGATCATCCAGAAACACGGCCAGCCCCTCGTAAAGCGCGGTCCATGTTCTGCAGGCGCCGGCGGGCAAAGTCAGGTCATTGGTCAGCGCGCGGATCTGCGCGACTTCGGCCTGATGGTCGTCATGGTCGGCGCGCATCACCGCAATCGGGTTTTCAAGCCCCGGCATGCCGCCGCGCCTGATGGCCGGAAACAGGATCAGCTCCTCTTTCTTCATATGCACTTCCAACTCACCGATCATGTGCTGCAACAACGCCCCAAGCCCCTGCGGCACGTCAGGTGCGCCTGCATGAACCTGTTCGATTTTCAACGCCAACGTCGCAAGCTGTGGCAGTTGTTCGCGGTGGACGGCGTGGTAGCGCGTCTCGATAAAGGTGGTCAGCGCGGCGGGATCTTTGGGGGGCATATCGGCTTTCATCCTTGTCATCCTTCTTTACAGCTGTGGCGGTAAGCCTGCCTTACCATGATACACGCGCGCATCCTGAATGTTGAGGTGAATTGAGGCGGCGATCCGTTCGGCCCGCTCAATCACCCAGGCGGCACCGGCCGGTGGGCACACGTCCTTGGCCGTTGCGCGAAACAGCGACAGCCAACGCTCAAAATGCTCGCCCTCGACTGGCAGCGGCAGATGCTTGGGCATGGGCGCGCCATGATACCGCCCGGTCATCAATGCGACCGAGGACCAGAATTCGACCATTCGTTCCAGATGCGGCCCCCAATCCTTGATATGGGCATCAAAGATCGGCCCCAGCAGCGGATCACGCCGAACCCGGTCATAAAACCCGTGCACAAGCTGCGTCAGGATCAGCTCATCAAGGCCGGTGCGCGCCATCAGATCGGCCGTCACCTGCGGGCGAACGCTGGCGGGCTGTATCTTTGGGGCGGCGGCGCACATGGGCGGCAAGTCCTTCATCAGGGGTTGCGCGAGAGATAAACTCTGATAATAGGTATTGTAAATGCCAATTCATAGTGAAAGCTGCAATGCGCCTGACCTCCTTCACCGAATTTGGCCTCCGCGCACTGATGCGGATTGCCTCAGCCCCTGACCGAGCGTTTTCCACTGCGGAATTGGCGGATGAATTTGCCTTGTCACGCAATCATCTGACAAAGATCGTTGCCAGCCTGGCGCAGGCGGGCATTGTCACCACGCGGCGTGGGGCCGGTGGGGGGGCCATGCTGGCGCGCCCGGCGGATCAGGTCAGGCTAGGCGATGTGATTCGAATACTGGAAGACGGGCAGGCGCTGGTCGATTGCTTTGCGGTGGGGGGCGGCGATTGCACCATCACCGGCTGTTGCCTGCTAAAGGCACGGCTGCGCAATGCAGAAGCGGCCTTTCTGGCCGATCTTGATCGCTCGACGCTGGCCGATATCGCCCTGCCCCCGCTGGCGCTTGTGCCGGCTGGCACGCTGGTGCTGCGATGACACCGCGCCCACACCCACCGGACCAAACCCCGACATCCCCGCTTTGGAGAACTGTCAACTTTTGAATATGAAGTAAGGATACCCGATGATCGCACAGCTGACCCGCGCCGAACGTTCCTTGGCCCTGCTGCTAGCTTTGGGCCTTGCATTGGTCGGTTTGATAATGGCAGCGGCGGGCAAACATGACCCGATGGCGGTTCATGGTTTCATGGCGCTGGTGCTGGGTCTGATCCTGGTCTTTGCGGTCGGCAGCGTGCTGGAGGAACCCCAGCCCGACCCCGCCCGCCTGCAACGCTATTACGACGACCCGATCAAGGTCGGCATCCTGATCTCGATGGCCTGGGGCGTGTTTGCCATGGCAATCGGGCTTTGGGTTGCGGCGCTGATGGTCTGGCCCGACGCGACCTTCGGGCAGGCCTGGTCAGGCTATGGCCGAATTCGCCCGGTGCATACCACCGGCGTCATCTTTGCGTTTGGCGGCAACGCGCTGATCGCCACCTCGTTTCACGTCATGCAGCGGACCTGCCGCACAAGGCTGGCCGACCAGTTAAGCCCGTGGTTCGTGTTGATCGGGTATAACCTGTTTCTGGTCTGGGCGGTCACCGGCTATATGATGGGCGTCACCCAATCCAAGGAATATGCCGAGCCGGAATGGTATGCCGATATCTGGCTGGTCATCGTCTGGGTGGTTTATCTGGTGCTTTACCTGCGCACTTTGGCGCGCCGCGCCGAACCGCATATCTATGTCGCCAACTGGTATTACCTCGCCTTTATAATCGTGGTGGCAATGCTGCATATCGTCAATGCGGCGGCGCTGCCGGTCAGCTTTGCGGGCGCGAAAAGTTACCCTGCGTTTTCGGGCGTGCAGGATGCGATGGTGCAATGGTGGTATGGCCACAATGCGGTGGCGTTCTTCATGACGTCCGGCTTTTTGGGGATGCTTTACTACTATCTGCCGGTTCGGGCGCAGCGGCCGATCTATTCTTACCGGCTGTCGATCCTAAGCTTTTGGGGGATCACCTTCTTTTACCTTTGGGTGGGCTCGCACCATTTGCACTACACGGCGCTGCCGAACTGGGTGCAGACGTTGGGGATGACCTTCTCGATCATGCTGTTGGTGCCAAGCTGGGCCTCGGCGGGCAACGCGATTGCCACGTTGAACGGTGCCTGGCACCGGGTTCGTGATGATGCAACGCTGCGGTTCATGTTCGTCGCGGCGGTGTTTTACGGGCTGTCGACGTTTGAGGGCTCTTTCATGGCAATCCGCCCGGTCAACGCGCTGTCGCACTATACCGACTGGACGGTGGGGCATGTGCATTCCGGGGCGCTGGGGTGGCTGGCAATGGTGACGTTTGGCGCCTTTTATTCAGTCGTGCCGCTGATCTGGGGGCGCCAGAAGATGCATTCGGCGCGGTTGGTCGAATGGCACTTCTGGCTCGCCCTTGCGGGGCTGATCACCTACGTCTTTTCGCTGTGGAACGCGGGCATCACCCAAGGGCTGATGTGGCGCACCTATAATGCGGCGGGCACGCTGAACTATTCCTTCCTTGAAAGCATCGAGGCGATGCGCCCCTATTATATCGGTCGCTTCATCGGTGGCGCGCTGTTCTTGACGGGAATGGTGGTGGGCGCGACCAATATCTGGCTTACGGTGCGGGGTGTTCCAGACACCGCAGCCGACCGCCCCCTTGCCCCTCAACCGGCGGAGTAGGCCCATGCCCCTGTTCAACGCGCATTACAACCTTGAGAAAAAGTCGATTCTGCTGGTTATCGGCATCATCATTGCCGGTAGTGTTGGCGGGCTGGTGGAAATCGCGCCGCTGTTCACCATTGATCAGACGGTGGAAACCACCCCCGACATGCGGGTCTACACGCCGCTGGAACTGGCCGGGCGCAATATCTACATCCGCGAAGGCTGTTATGCCTGCCACAGCCAGATGATCCGCACCCTGCGCGATGATGTCGAACGCTACGGCCCCTATTCGCTGGCCGCTGAATCGCAATATGACCATCCGATGCTTTGGGGCTCCAAACGCACCGGCCCCGATATTGCGCGGCTGGGGGGCAAGTATTCCGATGACTGGCATCTGGCGCATCTGAACAATCCGCGCGATGTGGTGCCCAGCTCTATCATGCCCGCCTATCCGTGGCTGGCGCAGACCAGCCTTGATATGTCAACGCTGGGCGCCGACCTTGCCACGCTGCAAAAACTGGGTGTCCCCTATACCGACGACATGATCGCCAACGCCACACGCGATGCGCGCGCCCAGACCCTGCCCGATAGTGACGATGCCACCGGCGTGACAGACCGCTATGGCGAGGCCACGAATATGCGGCCCTTTACCGGCCTGCCCACCGTGACCGAGGCAGACGCAGTCATCGCCTATCTGCAAATCCTGGGCCAGATGACCCAAGTGCCCTATGACACCGAACCTGTGGGGAACTGAGCCATGACCATTTCCCATGACCTGCTTGTCGTGATCGCCAAATCCTTTGGGCTGTTCTATCTGATGGGCTTCTTCATCGTGGTGGTAATCTACACCTACCGCCCGTCGCGCAAGGCACAGGCAGACCACGCCGCGCGCTCTATCCTGACATCAAAGGATCAGCCATGGCAAAAATAGAACGCGACCCGGTTTCAGGCTATACCACAACCGGCCATGACTGGAATGGTATCAAAGAGCTGAACACCCCGATACCGCGCGTGGTGATCATCGCGATCATCGTCACCCATATCGCCGCGCTGATCGGCTGGATACTGTTGCCGACTTGGCCGTTGGGCCGGACCTATACCAAGGGTCTGTTGGGCGTCGATCAAAAGACCGCCGTTGCCAAGGATATCGCCGCCGCCAGCGCCGAACGCGCCGATTGGATGGCGCAGATGACCAATCTGGAGTTTGACGCAATCCGCGCCGACCCGGTGCTGATGACCCGTGCCATGGAAACCGCAGCGCCGCTTTTCGGGCAGAACTGTCAGGCGTGTCACGGCGAAAAAGGGATTGGCGGCCCCGGCTTTCCGCGCCTTTCCGACAATATCTGGATCTGGGGCGATACGGCCGATGATATTGCCGAAACCATCACCGTGGGCATCAACAGCACCCACCCCGACAGCCGTGCGGCACAGATGCCCGCTTTCGGCCGGGACGAGCTGTTGACCCGCCCCGAGATCACGACCCTTGCCGCCTATGTCCAAACCCTGTCTGGCGGCGTTGTTGCGGATGACACTTCGGATGGGGCGGTGCTGTTTCAAGACAACTGCGCCTCTTGCCATGGCGAAGACGCCAGGGGCGTCGAGGGCACCGGCGCGCCAAACCTGACCGATGCCGACTGGATTTACGGCGGCGACCTTGCCACGATCCGGCAAACGCTGGTCAACGGGCGGCAGGGGCATATGCCCACTTGGGAAAGCCGCCTGACAACCGCCGACATCCGGATGTTGGCGCTTTATGTCGAGGGTCTGTCGGGAGACACAAAATGACCCGGCACCCACGTCTTTTGGCCGGATTGGCCGTTGTCGCCGGGCTGGCGCTGGTGATCGGGGCGAATTGGCAATTCGTCTCGGTAGCCACCGGTTCGCACCCCGGCTGCGTTCCGGTCGACCCGGGCAAACCCGCCGCGACTGCCGGCTGCTGAGAAAGGTGACCCATGCTTGAGCCCCTTCCCGCCGTTACCCCCCCGACCCCCCCTGACCACGGCTTGTCGCGCCATTTACCGCCCAATGCCGCCCTGTCGTGGCTGGCCGCCGGGTGGGGCGACTTTGTCCGCAACCCGGTGCAAAGCCTGGCCTATGGATTTGGTGTCTTTGCGGTGACATCGCTGATTATCTGGGGGCTGATCCGGGTGCAGTTGCCCTTGCTGATTTTTCCGGCAATCTCGGGCTTTTTGGTGATTGGCCCATTGCTGGCCATCGGCCTCTATGAAAAAAGCCGCAGATTGCAGCGCGGACAGACTATCAGTCTGCCTCAGATGGTTCTGGTTCATCCCCGCTCGGGTGGGCAGGTGGCCTTTGCGGGGTTGCTGCTGTGCCTTTTGGTCATGCTGTGGTTGCGCACGGCAGATTTGCTTTATGCGCTGTTCTTCGGGCTCTTGCCGTTCCCGGGGTTCGACCACCTTTTTGCGCAGCTTTTCGCCACTCCACGCGGTTGGGCGCTGATTATCACCGGCTCGGCGGTAGGGGGGCTGTTTGCGGCCTTTGCCATGGCGATCAGCCTGTTTTCCATTCCGATGTTGCTGGACCGGCGCACAGACGCGCTGACTGCGCTTGGCAGCAGTTTTGCCCTGACCACCCATAATCTACGCGCGGTGTTACCCTGGGGGGTGATTGTTGTGATGGGCTTTGCGCTTTGCGCGCTCACTGGCCTACTGGGGCTGATCGTGATATTTCCGGTACTGGGGCACGGAACTTGGCACGCATGGGAGGCCATTCGCCCCCCCGAGGGGTCGCAACGATGAGCTATCTATTCCTCATTCCTGTATCGCTTGGGTTGGGCCTTTCCGCGCTTGCGGCCTTTTTCTGGAGCCTGCGCACCGGCCAGTATGACGATCTGCAAGGCGCCGCCGCCCGCGTTCTGGGCCCCGATACAACCCCGCTTCCCCCCTTGAAAGGAGATAGAACCAATGGATAACTGGCTACCAACCCTGATCACGGCAACCCCAAGTGAGGGTTATGACCTTGCAATCAAGCTTTCGCGCATAGCGATCAAGAAAACCCAGCCTGATGCGGCGGTACGCGACCGGCTGCGCCCCGAATACGCCGAAGACGCCGATGCGCTGATCGCAGTCAGCGCCGTGATCGCAACCAATTTCGCCACCATCGCTGCAGCCAATGGATACTGGCGTGACACGAAATGAGCGACGTCAGCATCACCGCTGAGGGGTTCGAGGTCGATGCAGCCGTTCTGGCGGCTGCATTCGACTTGGACCCCGAAGCCGTGCGCATACGGATGCGAGAGGGTAAGATCACCAGCCGCTGCGAAACGGGCGTTGAAGAAGATGCCGGCCGCTTTCGGCTGACATTCCTGCACCATGGCGTTGCCTTGCGCCTGACTTTGGATGATCAGGGGAACATCCTGTCACGGGCTACATTTCCAAAAAGATCAGCCACCGCCTAGCGTTGAATCCCAAACCGCGCAGCGGTGTGGGTTTGGCGTTGCCGCTATGCGGTGAGACTTCACACCAGTCTGGCCAGGGCGCCGCCACAAGACCAAATCGCGCCCATATATACCCCCTCAACGTGATTCGCGCTTCTTTGGATGGGCAGCGTCATTGACCTACGGCGTTGTTATCAGGTTATTATTCCTACAACATTTTTCCTGAAGATATTCCATAAGTGGATATTAAATCTAGAAACCTGGCATTAAAGGTTTCTGGGGGTCCGGGTTGAATTGGTCAATTCCAGAGCGGGCCATAAATTCAGATCAACTTGCCAGCAAATCATGATTGATCGGCGGATTTTGGTAAACTTTCCTTAACCAATCCGGCGTAAATCTGCCCAACACCAGGTACTAATATTCACCCAGGTTTCGCCACAATTGGCCAAAGCGAACGTATCCTTTTGTTTGAAATGGCTTTTAATGCCATGCGCGATTCAGCGCTTAGTGCCACACCCCCGCCTTGAAAGGGTCAAACTGCCCCGATAAATCCGGACCCAATCGAACCACTCCAAACACAATACAAGTCAAACAACGACACGAGGCAATAATAGATGGCAACCACGTATAAAGTTTCCAGCTCGGCTGAGCTGACCTCAGCCTTGAGCAAGGCATCAGGCGGCGATACGATCCTGCTTTCGTCGGGCAACTACGGCTCGCTCAATCTCAAGAACCTGAATTTCGACAGCTATGTCACGCTGAAATCGGCAGACGCCAACCACGAGGCTCAGTTCAGCTCGCTCAAGTTTGAAAATTCAAGCCACCTGCGCGTGGACAATGTGCATGTCGACAGCCCGTCAAATGGGGGCCCGGGGTCGTGGGTCGTGCAAGTCTACCGCAGCAACCATATCGAGTTCATCAATTCCGAGGTGAATGGCCTTGTCGACAAGGTCTACGACGGTCACTACGGCATTCATGTCAAAGAATCGGACTATGTCACGCTGGACAACAACAATGTGCATGACATCGGGAACGGCATTCTGGGCTTTGGCAGCGACCATCTTACGGTCAAGAACAACTCTGTTGATTACGTCTACTCGGACTTTTTCAAGTTCGGCGGCGTCCATGATGTAGTGATCGAAAACAATGACGGTGGTGGCCATCTTTATCCCGGCCCCAAATCCCATGCTGACTTCATGCAATTTCAGGCAGAAGCCTCTGATGTGGTGATCCGCGGCAATACCTTTCTTTCGCAAAGCTCGGAACGCGCACAGGGTATTTTCCTTGATGACGCCGTATATAACAACATCACCATTGAAGATAACATCATCTATTCCGGAAAGCTTAATGCGATCCTGGTGTCTGATGGATCGGGCATTACGGTTCGCGACAACACGGTATTGAGCGTCCCCAACCTGGGCCATAAAGCGGCCGCGATCCGGGTGCCTTCCGGCAGCGTGGTGGAAAACAATATCACCTCATCCTATGAGGGCGGCACCTCGGGATCGAATATTGTGGCACAGTGGGATGACGTAAAAGATGTCAACCACTACAACACCTTATTCAAGAATGCCGATGCCGGACTGGGCATCACTCTCGAGGATCTGCGCCCCGTCGCGGGTAGTGCCGCTATTGGCAAGGGCGCCTATGGCCGGCTGATGGAACTGCTTGACGGCAAGGATCACTCTGATAACGGCGCCAGCACCCCGCCGGTAACACCCGACCCGGTAGAGCCTGCGCCGACCCCCGAAGTTACCCCACCTACGCCCGAACCTGACACAAAACCCGATACCACGCCCGACACGGACACCGGCACCGATACCGGCACCGGCCCTGATACGAACACGGGCAGCAACACCAGCGTGGCCGGGGCAGCCTTCTGGATGGGTGGCGCGCATGAAATTTCCGGCAAAGGCGATGTGATCAACGTCAAGGCCACAGATGCCCTACATCTTGACTCGGCTACGATCGCGCTGACGTTCAACGCCGATGTCGTATCGGGCAGCCACGGCATTTTGTCCAAGGATGCCTATGGTTATGCCGGCGGCGGCAACCACTTTACCAGCTACATCCAAAACGGCACGCTGCATGTACGCTTCCAAGACGGTGCGTCTGAGCAGATCATCTCGGTAAAAGGGATCCAGGCCAATACCGATTATGACCTTCAGGTCAGCTTTGGTGACGGTGCGGCGCAAGTTTGGCTTGATGGTACATCTGTTGGCACCGCTGCGATTGATACGTCTTGGGTGAACAATAATGAATACATGCAAATTGGTGCCAATGGTTGGGCCAGCGGCACAGGTCAATCTGACTTTACGCATGTATTTGACGGCACCATTTCCGATGTGGTGATCGTCGAGGGTGTGAAATCCCCCGCAGAAATGGACAAATTGTTGTCGGGGCAAACCGATGATAACACCACTGCGGACAATTCGAGCACGGTTGACCCTGCACCTGTGGACCCTGCACCTGTGGACCCGACCCCGGTTGACCCGGCCCCGGTTGATCCTGCCCCCACGGATCCGACCCCCACGGACCCGACCCCGGAAGCTGGCCCCGAAAGCAGTCTTGCGCCGGTGTTCAGCCTCTTGGGCGATAGCGAATTCAACGGTAAAGTGGGTAGTGTGGTCTCGGTCGACCACGACGATAGCCTGGAGCTTTCCCAAGGCACCATCGCTTTCAGCTTCGAAGCAGATAGCGTCAAAAAACTGGCGGGCCTCGTTTCGAAAGATGCCTGGGGGTATGAAGACGGCGGTAACCACCTGTCGATCTACATCAAGAACGGCACGCTTTACGCCCGTTTCCAGGACGACGACTCGGACGCGATCCTGTCGGCCAGCGGTCTCAAGGCCAACACTCACTATGATGTGGCCGCCAGCTTTGACGATGATGAGGTATCGCTTTATCTCAACGGCAAACTGGTCGACTCTGACAGTTTCACCATGGACTGGAGCCATAATGACCAGGTCATGCAGATTGGTGGGCTTGGTTGGGCCAGTCACGATGGCTCGGCAGATGCATCAGACGCGTTTGACGGGACCATCTCTGATTTCGCAATCTACGATCACGCTTTGAACGCGGCTGACGGCAACTTCTTCGCCTGACATGCCCTGGCAGCCGGCGCCAACGCGCCGCCGCCCCAATACCCGATCGGCGCGCTTCAACAGCGCGCCGATCTTTGTTTGCAGTTATAATCGTCAGAGGTGTCCCGAAAAAACTGAACAGCCGGGATAGGTGGATTTCCCGCGCGACAGCCGCATGATGCTGCGAGCGAGGAGATAACCATGACGAGACGACCGCGCTGGAACCACAGTCCGGTATTCAAGGCGAAAGTGGCGGTTGCCGCGATCAATGGCGAGAAGACCCTGATCGAACTGGCGCAGGACTTTGATGTTCACCTGTTAACGGCAGATGTTTGCGAGCAAACATCAAGAGGCGAACCAGATCAAGCAATGGCGCGACCAACTGCTAGAAGACGCGACAAGGGTCTTTGGCGAGGCGGCGAAAGCGGTGCCGGAACCTGCGATTGACGTGAAGACGCTGCATGCCAAGATTGGAGAGCTGGCGGCAAAGCTTAGCCTCAGCCGCCAGGCCATTGCGCTGGGGATCCGCAAGGGCAGAGTTTATTACCGGCCGCGCCCGGTTTCGGCCGACGATCCAAAGCTGATGCATCGGAGCCGTTGCCCGGCAGGCTTTTGCGAAGCAAACGCCGAGAGGGGAAAAGTTGCACAAGGAGTTCCGCTTTACCCCCTCTCGGGCATTGGTGTGCAATACCCTGCCGGGCAATGGGCAGCCGGATGTTGCATGGATTATTGGTTCAGGATGGGTTCAAGGTAGGGCTGCTGCATGTTACGATGCTGATAAAACGGATGAGCATTGAAGCGTTGTATCGCAAGCCCAACACTTCAAAACCGGCGCCGGGGCACAAGATCTGCCCCTATCTGCTGCGGAAATTGCCCATCACATGGCCCAATCAGGTCTGGGCGCTGGACATCATCCACCGCGCGCGGCAGCGCGCCCAAGCGCGACTGACTTGGTTCAAATCGACTGGCTTTCCACGGTCTTCGACATTGATACCTTGCCCGCCCTGATGCTCATCGCCGGGGACTGAGAAATCGGAAACATACTGGCCAATCGCTACGCGGAATCAGTCGAAGACGGAGAAGAGCCCGATGCATCGCAGGAAGCGACGGGCTGATGGCGAAAGAAGAAATCGGTCTTGCCCTATCCTGCGGCGGCACCCGCGCCATTGCTTTTCATCTCGGATGCCTCCGGGCCCTTGATCAACTTGGCATTCTTGAGCGGGTGAAAGTCATCTCGACTGTCTCTGGCGATAGTGTGATTGGCGCGCTGTTCGCGGCCAACACCGATCCGTTTCCGGCGTTCGAGGAGCGCGTCCGCAGGCATCTCGCCTCCGGCTTCGTGCGACCGGCAATCGGCAAGGCCTTCTCCACGACCGAGGGCCTGCGCGCCTTTTTCTGTGCCACGGTCCTCATACCGACAAATATCATCATCAACCTGATCGCGTTCGTCGCACGGTGGCTTCTGCTCCTGATCCCGCCCAACCAGCGCGCGAAATGGCGCGTCGAAAAACTGCATTCTCCCATTCGTCGGTTTGCCAGCCGCACCACTATCCTGGAGCGTGTGTTTGACGACGAACTTTTTGGTGTTGCGCTGTTGCGCGGCCTGCCGGCGGGCGGTCCTTTGCTTATCGTCAACGCTTCTGACTTGCGAACAGGCTCGGCGTTTTACTTCACGCAGAAGCAATCCGGCTCTTGGCGCTACGGCGAACTGGCGGACCAGAATATGTCCCTAGACCATGCTGTCACCGCCTCGGCAGCTTATCCGGCGCTTTTGCCCGCGCTGGACGAAGGCCTGCTGGACCTGCACCGGTTTCGTTCCGGTTTTTTGAGAGCAATACCCGCCATCAAGGAGGCTGGATATGGCAGCGATACCGCGCGACGAGTTCAAGCGGGATACGGTGCGCATCGCGCTCACTAGTGGCCTGACACGGCGTCAGGTTGCGTCTGATTTGGGGGTTGGGCATTCGACCCTTGGCAAATGGGTTCGGATGTTTTCTGAGGAATCCAAAGTTCCTGCGCAGGACGCCGAACTGCTTTGTAAGAACGAACGGTTGCGCAAAGGGAACCGCATTCTCCGGGATTTGAGCCGGACAGGAAAACCGTCTGGGAGACTGTTTTTCCGGCGAATGGGGGAGGTGCCAAAAAAGGCGGCGATGCGTTGACCGGCAGCGTATGCCTGCAAGCGCGAGAGGTTTCTTCGCGGCCCAAAAGCCGTGAAGTTTCAGTATATTGCTGGGTATCGCGGTACCCTGACCCGCGACCAACTGTGCCGCCTGATGGGCGTTTCAGAACGTGGGCTCCATGCCTGAAAGCACAGGCCCCCGTCGCACCGGCAGCGACGCGACATGGTGCTCTTGACCCTATCCGCGATCAGCACCGCCTGAGCCTGCGCAGCTATGCGTTGCCCGTTAGGCGATTGCATCGCCGCAAGGGGCAGGCCGCGCATGACCGAGAAGTTGAACGAGCGGGGCATCCGCGTCGGCCAGCGCCGCGTTGGCCGTCTGATGCGCCAGAACGGCATCCAGGTCATCCGCCTCCGGAAGTTCAAACGCACCACCAACCGTCGACTGGCAGGGCATGCCTTGCATGCCCGAGAGGGGTGTTTGTCAAAGCAGTTGTCCGCCGATTTCGTGCGGCGTCTCTGATTTCAGGGGCGCTGGTTTCGCGTTCGGGGTTGAGCCAGACGGGTCCGGCGGGTTGCCAGTTTCGGATTTTGCCTGACCAGCGTTTCGGGTTTTGCGCTCGTGCTTGTGCATAGAGACTGGCGAGTGTTGCGCGCTCCCGGGGTGACGAAGCGGATGGCGCTCGTGCAGGTGCTCGTCGTTATACCAGCCGGCGAAGGACTTCATCCAAGCAGGGCGTCAGCCTTGGTCGTAAACCCTTCGCTCGGCCAGTCCGGGCGGTATTTGCAGGTTCGGAACAACGCTTCTTCGATGCGGGTTGTCGTTGCTGACGCGCGGGCGGCTGTAGGACGCGGTGATGCCCAGTTTCTCCATGGTCACCTTCATCGTGGCGCCCTTCATGGGGCTGCCGTTGTCGGCGTGCAGCACCAGAGGGCGCAAGACGCAACCCTCGGCCAGCACGGCCTGCCGGACCAGGGCGGCCACTAGGTCTGCGCCCTCGCGCTCATGAATTTCCCAGCCGACGGTCTTGCGGCTGAAGATGTCCCCCTTTCATGGTTTGCATGCAAACCATTGCCGGGCAGCGGATCAGGTAGAGGTAGAAGAACATGCCCGCCACCAGCCCCGGTATCCAAGTGATGTCTCAGGCCCCGCTGCATGGCAGCGCATGTTTACATGCGCGAGAATGAGACCTCGCAGGGTGCGCTCGCCTTGTAGCTGGCAGGCGGCTTACGCCGGACCGGCGGCTTCGCTCGACCCCGGTGGTGCTGTTGCCCATCCGCGCGCAGAATGCGGTAGAAGCTGGACTCCGACGCCAGATACCGCCCCTGATCGGCCAGTTTCGGGACGATCTGGCTTGGCGGCAGATTGGCAAACTCCACTGCATTGCAGACATCCAACACGGCCGCGCGCTCGACCGGGCTCAGCTTGTTGGCGGGTTCAGGGCGCGACACGATGGGCCGCCCATCGGGCTGAACCTCGCCGCCGTTCATCCAGCGCCGCAGGGTGCGATCGCTGATCTCCAGCGTGGCGCAGGCTTTGGCACGGCGCGCACCGGCGGTGACGGCCGCGTCGATCAGAGCAATGGCGGTTTGGCGATCTGAGGTGCTGATCATGCGGGATCAAAGCCCCCCCAGATCGCCTGAGCCTTTTTTCTGAGAACCAGAAGCGCTGCGGTTTCGGCCAATGCGCGGTCCTTGCGGGCCAGGTCCCGTTCCAGATCCTTGACCCGCTTCTTATCTTCCTTGGTCGCCTGGCTGATCCGGGCCATGCTGCTGCGATCCCAGTCATTCGCCTGCTCACAAGCGGACCGCCAAGCCGCGATCTGCGCAGGATAAAGCCCGCGCTTGCGGCAGTATTCGGCCAGATCGGCCTCGTTCAGCGCCGCCGTTTCCAAAACCGCCGCGAACTTGTCGCGCGAAGACCAACTCTCCGGGCCAGCGTCAGCATCGGGTAGAAGCTGCCCCTTGCCGCGCGCCTCGGCACGCCATTTGTGCAGCGTTGCCTCCGAAATCCCTTCCGCCCGCGACAACTGCCGAATGGCCATGTTGTCCGGCGGCAGCATCCGCTTCAGCACAAAAGCCTTGCGTTCCGGTGAATATCCCACGTCATCGTCCTATCCCGCCCACTTGAAAAATAGAGGAAAAGTAAAGCTGCGGACAACTTCCCTGACACAGGGGGTACACGCGTACTTTGACTTGCTACCTGATGTTCAGTTCCTCCAAGTTGAGGTTTCAATTGTGAATGGTGGGCTGGTCACAAAGTACTCAATCGATTCTGACGCAGCGCTACCCGCTTTGCTTCATGCAAAGCTGGAGTTCCAAATGGAAGCCTTATCGCTGAACAATAGATTCCAAAAAGATGTCAACACCTATCTCGTCGCGCATACAACTGGTCTGCATCTTTCAGCAAGATTTCAGGGAGAGCAAGGGGTTAGATATTATCTCAGTAAGCAAGCCAGTGTTGAGTCTCATGCGTTTTATCGAAACCACTGGCGGCCGGTGCTTTTAAGCGCACTCGCGAATAATGATGAATTCTGCGAAGGCGGATTCATCGGAGTCCTGCCCTACGGACAAGCGGACGGCCCGGCCGAGGTGGTCTGACGAGTAACTTCGAGGCAAGTCAAGCGACGCCACCTTGGTAAGTTTAGCTACGACCTACGCACATGCTTGCCCGCTCAATGAAATTCGTCAGTCACCCACGTGAGGTCACTCGGCGTGGACAAAGGACTTCCTTCGTGGATGCTATCTGATAGGATGCCCTTGTTCGGGGAGGCCATCAATGCATGAAGACAAACCTGACAAGAGTGTAAAGCCACGCTTTGCTACTGGGCGTGAGATGCACAAGCGTCTGGTGCGTACCGGGCCGCCACTTGATGTGACAATTCAGGGTCTTCCGCGTCGGCGGCAAGCTCGGCTGTCCATGGATGAGCTTCCGTCGAAAAGCTCCGAGCGACGCCCCTGTGACCGAAAGTCTGACACGTGATCCTCTGGTGCACAAATCCTGCCCATTTGTGAAGGTATAGACACGAATTATTTTGCCCAGACAGGTGTATGCGAGATGACGAAAAAATATGCGCACCCCTACACAAACTCAATGGCTTGATCCACATTTGCTTGAATAGGTGCTCCATCCCGGATGATCACATAGACTCTCGGAGATCTGCGTTTTTTGTGGCAAGAGTGGTTGGAAGAAGGCTTTTCACATGACGGTTATTCGACCTATTGAGTTGAAGTTGATCAACGATTTAACCGAGATGGACAGCGGGTATGTACTTAACTTTACAAACAGGACGTTCGCTGAGTTCTTCTCCGATGAAGTCGGCGTCGACATCTATGACGATACCTACAAAGAAGGCACTGGCTCGAAGGGTAAGCGTCTGAGAGCCTTTCTCCGAAAGGCTCAGCCGCTTGCCATTGCAAATCTACTAACAGCGCTCTGGGAATACCGTGAAGTCTATCGGATAGACGAAGGGATGCCCGAGGTTGTTCCAGACAGCCGAGCGCGCCTCTCTGCGATTGTGGAGCGCTTCGGAGGCACCCCTTTGCCGCCGTATGACCACGCCCCCAAGTCCCAGGAGGTACCTAAAGAGACGATGCAACAACGGAAGGGGCCGACACCGAATGAGCGGCGAGCGCTGCACGATGGGTTCATCGAGATGTTTTCAATGGAGCCTCACGCCCGGGGGTATGCTTTCGAGAAGTTTCTGGGCCGCTTCTTCGATGGGTGGAACCTGAACTCACGTGGGGGGTTCCGAAATTCTGGTGAGCAGATCGACGGATCGTTTATTCACGACAACGAGGTTTACCTTCTTGAGGCGAAGTGGCAGGCCAGCAAGACCAACGCAGCCACTTTGCATTCTTTCCAAGGGAAGGTTTCCGAGAGGGTGTTGTGGGCCCGCGGGCTGTTCATTAGTTATGAGGGATTTAGCACTCAGGCGTTCTCCGCATTCACTTCACGCCAGATCATCCTCATGGATGGAATGGACATAATTGATACGCTTGATAGAGACCTTCACTTGGATGAGGTTTTGAGAGAAAAAATAAGACACTTAGTAGAACGGAAAGAGCCTCTTGTGCCCACGAGACAGCTTTTTTCTTAAGTTTTCTACAAAGGAAAGTCTCTGTAGTACGTAGTGCACGTTTCAAAGCCTACGTTTGCTCGGCAAGTCAACAATAGCTCTTGTTTGGCCCAACCTACCAGAGAGGCAATTTTCACTGTTCTGCGCTCGGAAAGAATCTATTAGATCAATTGGCAGGAAATGCTTCGCCCCTGTCTCCGCATCAACAAGGCGTTCGAGGATCTGAAGGTTTGGCATATTCACCGCATCCTCAATGAACTTCTGCGTAGCGCAGATACCGCTTCCTTCATCAATGCAAGAGTATGCTGAAAGCGCATTTCCAAAATGGCCGGAGTAGTGACCGTGCGGTAGTTCGTGGAAGATTTGTCGAAATTCGTTCTCACCTGTCGATGTAAGCTCCAAGGAAATAAAACTTTTACCGAAAAAAAGTGGCGCTTCGCTGCTAAAGCAAGACGGTCGCGCCAGGCCTTGGTGGGACAGTATTTGACCTCCTTGGTTCGAGGTGCACTGGTTTAGCTCTAATTCCATGAGTGGTAGCAAAAATGCATGGTCAAGAACGGTTTTGAAAAAATCCAACATCGCAGGATCGCCGAGAGTAGTCTCGAGTATCCGTCTTGATCAAGCCGTTTTTTTCACCCAATTTCGGTCAGCTT
>NZ_JBLJBV010000007.1:0-12272 GCF_047638075.1 Phaeovulum sp. | reverse complement strand
ACGTGAACTTTTGGATGTGGGATGAGGCGTCGGCGCAAAGTAGTCAGCCGTTCCCTTGAAATAAACGGCTGACTCGGATCCCGTCGCGAACGCACAACCGAAGCGGGGATTGTCTTCGCAATGTAGACCTTTCGCGCCCGTACCACATCAAGATCGTTATGGACCTTGACGCCCCCTACTCTTTCAACGCTTCAATCGCGCGCGCCCGCGCTTCGACCAACTCAACAATATGGTCGATCATCGACGCATTATCCTTTTTGTGGTCCTGTTTTCCGGCAAGGTAAACCATGCCCGACCCGGCACCGCCGCCGGTAAAGCCGATATCCGTCATCAGCGCCTCGCCGGGGCCGTTGACCACACAGCCGATGATGGAAAGGCTAAGCGACGTGGTGATATGGGCCAGACGCTCTTCCAATTCGGACACCGTCTTGATCACATCAAAGCCTTGGCGCGCGCAGCTGGGGCACGAAATGATCGTCACGCCGCGGTGGCGCAGGCCCAGAGATTTCAGGATCTCATAGCCGACCTTGACCTCTTCGACGGGGTCAGCGGACAGGCTGACACGGATCGTATCGCCAATGCCCATCCACAGAAGGTTACCCAGCCCGATCGCGGATTTGACCGTGCCCGAGACCAGCCCACCGGCCTCGGTGATGCCCAGATGAATCGGCGCATCGGTGGCCTCGGCCAGTTGTTGATAGGCGGCAGCGGCCAGGAACACGTCCGACGCCTTTACCGAGATCTTGAATTCGTGAAAATCATTATCCTGCAACAGCTTGATATGATCGAGCCCGCTTTCGACCATCGCCTCAGGGCAGGGTTCGGCGTATTTTTCTAGAAGGTGACGTTCAAGGCTGCCGGCATTCACGCCGATCCTTATGGAACAACCGTGGTCCTTGGCTGCGCGCACCACCTCGGCCACACGTTTGGCATCCCCGATATTGCCGGGGTTGATGCGTAGGCAGGCGGCCCCCGCCTCGGCCGCCTCGATCGCGCGCTTGTAGTGAAAGTGGATATCAGCCACGATCGGCACCGGGCTTTTACGAACAATTTCACGCAAGGCCGCTGTGCTGGCTTTATCCGGGGTCGAAATTCGGACGATATCGGCCCCCACCTCGGCCGCGCGGATCACCTGATCCAGTGTTGCGCGCACATCTGAGCTGTCGGTGTTGGTCATCGTCTGCACCGAGATCGGCGCATCCCCCCCCACCGCCACATTGCCCACCATGATCTGGCGCGATTTGCGGCGGTAAATGTTGCGCCAGGGGCGAATAGGGTTCAGCGACATCGGAAATACCTTTGGCCTAGGATACCGCGCATGAAATAGGCCTGCGAACGGCAAAGGGCAACCGCCCCGCGCAAAGGCGGGCGCGGTTTTGTCCGAAGAATGCGGGTTACTCGGTCGGGGCGGGGCCGGCCTGCGCCACGGCCACCATGCGCGCTAGGTCATCGTCACGCGCAAGATCGGCCACGGCAAATTTGGTGCTTAGCGCATCGGGTGAAAGTTGAATATTCTTGGTGACCTGGCCGGCCGCCCCGGCCGGGCCATAGGTGGCACCGTTCACCGCGAAATAGATGGCGCCAGATTCGCCAGTGCGCAGAACCGGAGGCTCTTCCATCGGTGGCAGGGCAAAGCGTTCGCCCGCATCCAGTACCTTTTCAAGGATAACGGTGCCATCCGACGCCTGCACCCGAACCCAGGACGGGCGTACCGCCAACAATTCGACCGCAGGCGCGTCCGCGGCAACCGTGCGTACGGGTGAGTCGTCAGATGCCTCGGTCAGTGGCTGCGTCACCGTGGCGTCACCATCTTGCAGCCCCGCCAGAACACCGGTCGTGCGCGGATCTATGGCCGAGATTGGCCCATCGCGCGCCACCAGAACCGGCGCATCCAACGCCTGGGGCCGATAGATCCGGTCCATCGCCTCGGGCGTTGGCAGATCGGGGCGATAATCGGTATCGTTACCGGCCAACACAGGCTGAACGGAGCTTAGCGGGTCAAGTTCGGCCACCACACCGGGCGCCTGATCCACCGGCGAAAGCTGCACGCGCTGCACCTCTTGCAAGACGGTCCAGCCACCGTAGCCCAGCCCGCCCGCCAATAACGCCAGAACCAGAACCGAGCCAAGGGCCCGCGGCTCTATCCGGCTGAACATGCTTTCTGCGCGTGGCACAAAGCTCGCGTTGGGGTTTGCAAGCGCCTCTGCCGGATCAGAGGGGCGGCGCTGCGGTTTTGGCCCAGACGCCGCAGGCGCCATGCCATGCGTGGGCGCAAACCCTGCCTCAATGCAGAAACGCTCAAACGCCCAGTCGGCATCCATTCCCAGATACCGCGCGTAAGAACGCACATAGCCGGCGATGAAGCTGGGGGTATCAAAGGCGGTAATATCGGCGTTTTCGATAGCGGCGATATAGCTGGCTTTGATGCGCAACTCTCGCTGCACATCCAACAGGGATTTGGCAAGCGTGGCGCGCTCGCCGCGCATGACATCACCTAGCCGCAATTCGAAATCGTCAAAGCCCTTTGGCTTATCGGAATCCGCCGTCGAAGGCTTTGCCCTCCGCCCGATCATCTGCCTGCCCTGCCCCCGATAGGTTAGAAATTATTGATTCGAAGCTATACACCCCAAACTCTTAAGCTTTGACTATCACAACCCTGAGAGCAGCACACCCGCAGAAAAGCATCAAGCGCTCTGTTCGGCACGATTCAGCGCACAGCGCGACCAGAGCTTATCCATCGCGCGCACCAGATGGTCGATCTGGCCCAGATCATGCACCGGCGACGGGGTGAAACGCAGCCGCTCGGTGCCGCGCGGCACCGTCGGAAAGTTGATCGGTTGCACATAAACGCCGAACTCTTCCAGCAGCATATCCGACAGCGCCTTGCAGTGAATCGGGTCGCCCACATGCACCGGAACGATATGGGTGCCCTCGTCGATGATCGGCAGGCCCATCGCTTTCAGGCGCATCTTCAGCACCTTGGCGTGCATCTGCTGGGCGTCGCGCAGTTTTTGCCCCTCGGCGGTTTTCAAAAAGGCGAGCGATGCCGCCGCGCCTGCCGCCACAGTCGGCGGCAGCGACGTGGTAAAGATGAACCCCGGCGCATAGGAGCGCACCGCATCCACCATCTTTTCGCTGGCCGCGATATAGCCGCCAAAAACGCCGAACGCCTTGCCCAGCGTGCCGTTGAAAATGTCGATCCGGTGCGCCAGCCCCAGCTTTTCAGCGACACCGCCACCGCGCGGGCCATACATGCCCACGGCATGAACCTCATCCAGATAGGTCAGCGCGCCAAAGTCGCGTGCCACATCACAAATCGCTTCGATCGGGCCAAAATCACCGTCCATCGAATAGACGGATTCAAAGGCGATCAGCTTGGGTGCGGCCGGGTCATCGGCGGCGATCAATTCGCGCAGATGGGCGACGTCATTGTGCCGGAAGATGCGTTTTGGACCGGCGTTGCGCTTGATCCCTTCGATCATCGAGGCGTGGTTCAACGCATCGGAATAGATGATCAGCCCCGGAAACAGCTTTGGCAGCGTGCTTAGCGAGGCGTCATTGGCGATATACGCGCTGGAAAACACCAAGGCCGCTTCCTTGCCGTGCAGGTCTGCGATCTCGGACTCAAGGCGTTTGTGATAGACTGTCGTGCCGGAAATATTGCGCGTGCCACCTGACCCGGCCCCGGCGGCATCCAGCGCCTCATGCATCGCGGCCAGAACAGCCGGGTGCTGGCCCATGCCCAGATAATCGTTGCCACACCAGACGGTGATGTCCTTTTGGGTGCCATCGGCCTTGTTCCAGACCGCTTTCGGAAAGGCGCCCTTCTGCCGCTCAATATCGATAAAGGTGCGATAGCGGCCTTCGGAATGCAGCTTGCCAAGCGCCTGATCGAGAGCGTGATTATAGTCCATGTCCGTTTCCCTTGCCGTAATCGCTGGGGTCAGCATTAGATAACTGCGTCGCGCCACATATTGATAAAGGTCAATATCCCGAAAGGGGAGTGTTGATAACGTCGCGGTAACAAGCTTAACCCAGATAGTCGACGTTTGCCATGCATGCTTGACGAACACGGCGCCGCTGGACAGCGCCGCGCCGGCTGTTAGGTTCGCCGCTATGATAAGGAGGCCCCCATGACCCTTGACGCCGTTTTGAACCGCATCGACACGACCCTGCCCGAGGCGCTTGATCGCCTGCTGGATTTGCTTCGCATCCCCTCGATTTCAACCGATCCGGCCTATGCTGCTGAATGTGCCCGTGCTGCCGATTGGCTGGTGGCGGAGTTGAATTCCCTTGGTTTTCAGGCCTCTGTGCGCCCCACCCCGGGTCATCCGATGGTCGTGGCCCGGCATGAGGCCCCCGGTAAGCATATCCTTTTTTATGGCCACTATGATGTGCAACCCGTTGACCCGCTGACCCTGTGGGACCGCGATCCGTTCGACCCCGAGGTGCAGGACACCGCCAAGGGACGGGTAATCCGCGGGCGCGGATCCTCGGACGACAAGGGCCAGTTGATGACCTTTATCGAGGCCTGCCGCGCGCATAAGGACGTGCATGGCACCCTGCCCGGCAACATTACAATTTTTCTTGAGGGCGAGGAAGAGTCCGGCTCGCCGTCGCTTGTGCCGTTCATGCAGCAAAACGCAGATGAGCTTTCTGCCGATATTGCGCTGATCTGCGACACCGGGCTATTCGCCGACACACAGCCGGCAATCGTGACAATGCTGCGCGGGCTTTTGGGCGAAGAGATGACAATCACCGCCGCAAACAAGGATCTGCATTCGGGCATGTTCGGCGGTATTGCGGTCAACCCGATCCGGGTGCTGACGCGGATTCTGGCCAATATGCATGATGATCAGGGCCGGATCACCATCCCCGGCTTTTACGACGATGTGGATGAATTGGCCGACCCCGTGCGCGCACAGTGGCAAGATCTCGCGTTCGATCATGCGCGTTTTTTGGGTGACGTCGGCCTGAACACCCCCGCAGGCGAGGTCGGCCGCACCCCGCTTGAGATGATCTGGTCGCGCCCCACCGCCGAGGTGAACGGCATCTGGGGCGGCTATATCGGTGACGGGTTCAAGACCGTGCTGCCCAGCCAGGCCCATGCCAAGGTCAGCTTCCGGCTGGTATCGCGGCAAGACCCGCATAAACTGCGCACGGCGTTTCACGATTGGGTCAAAGCGCAACTGCCGCCCGATTGCAGTGTCGACTTCCACGACCACGGCGCCAGCCCTGCCGGCATGATGACTATAACCGACCCCGCCTTTGAGGCCGCCCGCGCCGCCCTGAGCGAGGAGTGGCAGCGCCCTGCGGCATTTGTTGGCTGTGGCGGCTCGATCCCGATTGCGGGGTATTTCAAATCTGTGTTGGGAATGGATGCGATGCTGATCGGCTTTGGCCGCGATGACGACCAGATCCATTCACCGAATGAGAAATACGATCTGGAGTGTTTCCACAAGGGCACCCGGAGTTGGGCGAGAATTCTGGACCGCATCGTAGGTTGAGCCGAAGCCGGGGGTTTCACACCCCCGGACCCCCGTGGAGTATTTGCCCCAAAGAAAAGCTGACAGGCAGCCAGAACGGAGTTCACACCGGTCTGTCAGATCACCATGTCATCGCGGTGGATCAGCGCGGCGCGGCCCGGATAGCCCAGGATATCAGCTATTTCGCCAGATTTATGGCCGGCGATCGCGCGCGCCTCGGGGGCGGTGTAGCGGATCAGACCCTTGCCCAGGGTCGCGCCATCGGGGCCTGATATAGCGACAGGATCGCCGCGTTCAAACGCACCCGCGACCGAGACGACACCAGCGGGGAGCAGTGATTTTCCGCTGCCGAGTGCCGCAAGGGCGCCAGCATCCACCTGCACGTCACCGCGCGGTTTCATTGCGGCAATCCAACGCTTTCGCGCGGTATGCGGGTCGCCTTCGGGCACAAACCAAGTGCATTTGGCACCCGCAGCGAGGGCTTTGAGCGGGCGCAGAACAGACCCTTCCATGATCGCCATGGCGCAACCGCCTGTTACGGCGGTCTTGGCGGCCAGAAGTTTGGTTTTCATCCCACCTTTAGACAGGCCCGAAATTGGGTCCCCCGCCATTGCCTCGATCTGCGCGGTGATATGCGTGATCATGGCGAAATGCTGGGCAGTCGGGTCCTCTTTGGGGTTGGCGGAATAGAAGCCGTCCACATCTGACAAGAGCACCAATTGATCGGCGCCAATGGTTACAGCAATCTGCGCGGCGAGGCGGTCATTGTCACCATAGCGGATTTCATCAGTGGCGACGGTATCGTTTTCATTGACGATGGGAACCACCCCGAGGCCCAGCAATGTTGCCATTGTGGCGCGCGAATTGAGGTAACGGCGGCGATTCTCCGTGTCTTCCAGCGTCACGAGGATCTGGGCGGTGGTGACGCCGTGCGGGGCCAGCACCTCTTCGTAGACGCGGGCAAGGCGGATCTGGCCAACGGCGGCGGCGGCCTGAGATTGTTCCAGCGTCAGCGCGCCTTGGGGCAGGCCCAGCACCCGGCGGCCAAGCGCGATGGAACCGGACGAGACGAGGATCACATCGGCCCCCCGCGCACGGTGTGCGGCCACATCCTTGGCCAGCGCGCCCAACCAGTCAGTTTTCAGCCCGTTATCCCCGACCAATAGTGCCGAGCCGATCTTGACCACCAATCGCCGCGCGGCATCGACATCGGGGATCAGGGCTGCCAAGGCGCCACCTCCACCTCGCGGATGCGGTCTTGTTCGATCTGGATCCAAAGCGCGCGCAGCACCTCGGGGACGCCCTGTTTCGAGACGCCTGACATCAGATAGACCGGCGCGCCGCTGGCTTTTTCCAGTGCCCGTTTGCGCGCCGAAAGGGTCTTGCTGTCCAGCGCATCGATCTTGTTCAGCGCGGTGATGCGGGGCTTGTCGGCCAGCACCTCGGAATAGGCCTCAAGTTCGGTGATGATGGTGCGGTAATCCTTGGTCAGCGTGCTGGAGGTGCCGTCGACCAGATGCAGCAGAACCGAGCAGCGCTCGACATGCGCGAGAAACTGATCGCCCAGACCGCGCCCCTCCGAGGCGCCCTGGATCAGACCCGGAATGTCGGCCATGACCAGTTCCTTGCCATCAATGCCGACCACACCAAGATTGGGCACCAATGTGGTGAAGGGGTAATCTGCGATCTTTGGGCGCGCGTTGGACACCGCGGCCAGAAAGGTCGATTTGCCGGCATTGGGTAGACCCACCAGCCCGGCATCGGCGATCAGTTTCAGGCGCAGCCAAAGGGTGCGTTCAACGCCGTCCTGGCCCGGATTGGCCCGCGACGGCGCGCGGTTGGTGGATGATTTGAAGCGCAGGTTGCCCCAGCCGCCATTGCCGCCCTTGGCCAGCAATACCTTCTGCCCGACGGTGATCAGATCCGCGATTACGGTTTCTTCGTCTTCGTCGATGATTTCAGTGCCGACGGGCACGCGCAGGATGATATTGTCGCCATCCTTGCCGGTGCATTGGCTGCCCATGCCATGCTGGCCGTTCTTGGCAAAAAAATGCTGCTGATAGCGAAAATCAATCAGCGTGTTCAGCCCTTCGACCGCCTCGACCCAGACATTGCCGCCCTTGCCACCGTCGCCACCATCGGGGCCGCCAAATTCGATATACTTCTCGCGCCGAAACGACACACAGCCGCCACCGCCCGAACCGGAGCGGATATAGACTTTGGCGAGGTCGAGAAATTTCATGGAGCCGACTTTCTGATGGGTTGCGGATTGCGATAGTCTTTGGCGGCGATTTATTCAAGGCTTGTAAGTCAGGGGCACCCACCCCCGCCATACATTCCATGCGTGCCCGCAAGAGTATTTGGGCCAACGAAAACGTGGCATTGCCCCATCACCTCAATTCATTCGGGTCGACCGCAAAGAGCGCGCCTTTGCGTCAAGAAGCGGGCATGCCCCCCAGAGGGCCGCGAGAGACAATCCGTCAGGGCATCTTCTTGATGTAGGTCCAGGTTGGCACACGCGCGTCACGGGCGACCGAATAGCTTTCCGCATCGCCCAGATATTCAAAACCGCAATGGCTCAGGACGCGGGCGGAACCGGGGTTGTCCTGAAATACCTCGGCCAGAAGGGTGCGGGATTTATGCGGGTTTTCAGCGATCAACGCGGCCACCGCCTCAGAGGCGAAGCCGGTATTCCAAAACCCCGGTCCAACCCAGAAGCCGACCTCGGACTGGTCTTCTTCGAGGCGGGTCAAGGAAACAACGCCCAACACCTCGGCCAGGCCCTGCGCCGATCCGTCAAGCGCCCAGACATCCTCAATGCGGTTTTCGGCCATCGCACGCGCGACAAAGCCTTCGGTTGCGCCGGGCGGCAAGGGGTGCGGTATGGCGCGCGTGCCCAATGCCACGCGCGGATCCGACGTATACATGGAAATCAGTCCCGCATCCGATTTGCGCAAGGGGCGCAAGGTGAAACGCTCGGCCACGATCACGGGCTGCGTGGTGATGATTTCCTGAAGCATACCTTACTCCTCTTGAAAAATGGGGTCGTAAAAACCGGGACGCACCAAGGCATTACCTAGAAATTGGGGCGCGGTGATGACAACGCAAGCCTTTTGGGGAATTATCTGCATAAACGCGGGCGCCAAGGGACCGGATAAAATAGGAAAAAGGGGCCGGCGTTGCAGCCGACCCCCTTATCTGTTTCAGGTTTCGGTGCGGCTTATTCGGCCGCCTTCATCGCAGGAAGGACCGAAATGAAGGTGCGCCCCTTGAGGCCCTTCTTGAACGTCACATGCCCTTCGGTCACGGCAAAGATCGTGTGGTCACGCCCCATGCCGACGCCCTCGCCCGGCCACCACTGGGTGCCGCGCTGACGCACGATGATGTTGCCGGGAATGGCGGCCTGACCGCCAAACAGTTTCACGCCAAGGCGACGGCCAGCCGAGTCGCGGCCGTTGCGGGACGAACCGCCTGCTTTTTTATGTGCCATGGGAAATTACTCCTGAGCTTCGGCGGCTTTTTTGGCCGCACGCTTTGGTTTCGCCGGGGCTTCGGCAGCCGGAGCGGCCGCAGCATTATGCGCCACGCGGCGGGCAACAGCGGTGCCGACGGCTTCCTTGACGCCCGACTTGTCGGCGCCCGAGGCCAGCACTTCGCTGACGCGCAGCAGCGTCAGTTTCTGACGGTGACCGCGGGTCCGCTGCGAGCTGTGCTTGCGGCGGCGCTTGTGGAACGTGATGACCTTGTCGGCCTTGATGTTGTCGATCACGTCGGCAACCACGGCAGCACCGGCAACCAGCGGCGCGCCGACGGTCAGCTTGTCGCCACCAACCATCAGAATTTCGTTGAACTGGACTTTGTCGCCAGCATTTGCGTTCAGCAATTCAACGCGCAGCACGTCACCCGCCTGCACCTTGTATTGCTTGCCGCCCGTCTTGAGGACCGCGAACATGGGTCATTCCTTCACTTTGATCCGCGTCCTGCGGCCCCGTTGCCGGAGTTGATGGGTTGCCCCGCCTTCGAACAGCGCGCCCCGGTCGGGGCGATATTGAAAATAGACACCCGGCAGAAAGCGCGCCTTCTACCGGGATGGGCGGCTTATCGGGGAAATGCGCGGGCAAGTCAAGGGCCGGGCGGGCGCGTTCAACCGGATAGGACGCGCCGCCCTACCCGCCGTATGTCCCCCGTGCCGCGCCGGTTTTACCGAACCCGCCGCGTGACGCAGCGGTGGCTTTGGTCATCGGCGCCTTGCCCACGGTGGCCGCGGGGCGGGCAAACTGCGAGGCGCCCAGTTTCGCCTTGCCGGAGTTGCTGGAATAGGTGCTGCCCCCGGTCGCGTTGCTGAACCGGCCATCGGGGGTGCGGTATAGCGGCTGCGCCCTGGCCATGCCACTGCGCCCGCCCAGCATGTTGCCAATCAGATAACCGGCCAGCAACGGCATGAAGATACTGCCTGACCCGCCATTGCCCGCCTGCGCCTCGGGCACGCAGGCTTCTGGGCCGTGCTGTTCTTCGCAAACGGCCAGGCTGTCATAGCGCGGGGCGGCTTCGATGTGTAGCTGTTCCGCCTCTTTGAAGGCGGCGTCACATTCGGCGGGGGAAAACAGCCCACCTTCCAGCGCGGCGGTCTGGCAGCTTTGCAGATCGGGGAAGGCCTGCGCGTCAATCTGGTCTTCGCGGCAACCGGCCAGTGCAAAAGCCGTAACCCCGACGATACTAAGTGCGACGCGTCTTGAACGTTTTGACATGAATACCCCCTTGGTCGGGTCAATCCCGAATGAAATGCGGCTTGAACCGCGAAAGATCCTGTGTGATGCGCCCGCGATCTTCGCGCAGGCCAATACCGGCGCAGGCCTCGCCCACGATCCAGGCCCCCACAACCGGTCGGAAACCATCAAACACCGGCAGCGGCGCATAGGCCTGAACAATACGCGGATGCGCGGCGTAATCGGTATTGGGCGAGGCTTCGCTGACCTGCCCCTGTTCGGTGATCGTCACCGACGCCCCCTCGCGTGAAAACAACGGCTTCGTCACATGGCCAAGGTCCAGCGCGGGGGATGCGCGGGCAAAGGACGCTGCAATATGCGGCGCTGCGGCACCCCGCCCGGCCAGCGCCTCGGCCACGTCCGCCTCGAAAAAGGCCGGTAGCAGGTTCGGGTGCCCCTCGAACATCTGCCACAGCACCGGCAAAAGCCCCTTGTTCGACAAGACCGCCTTCCATGCAGGTTCCAGCATCAGACAGCCCGCACCGGCCAGATGGCGCGCGTAATCATCCCGCAGCAGATCTTCCCACGGGTAAAGCTTGAACAGGATCCCGATGGTGCGGTCGTCGGCATCCAGAAACTGCCCCCCGTCGCTAAGCGCGATCTTGTCAAGGTCAGAGTAATGCGCCCCAAGGCCCGCTTCGCGCGCCGCCCAGCCCATACATTCGACCGTGGCATAGTCTTCGGGGTTGCCGCCCGCTGCGGTGAAATGCAGATCCGTGCCGGGTTCAAACAGCGCGCGGAACCGTTCCACCAACGCCTCATGAATGCCGTTGAACTGGTCATCACCGGGGCGCAAGACCCCTGCCGCCAATTGCCCCTCAAGCCAGCTCCACTGAAAGGATGCACTTTCATATAGGGAAGTCGGGGTGTCGGCGTTATATTCCAGCATCTTGGCGGGGCCATTGCCATCATAGGCCAGATCGAACCGGCCATAGATTTCAGGGTCGCCGCGCTGCCAGCTTTCCGCGACAAGATCCTGATGCTGCGCCGGAATTCCCAGCCGGGTCATCAGCTCTTGGCTGGCGATAACCGCGGCGGCGGCCTCGCGGCACATGCCGTGCAACTCGGTCGAGGGGTCTTCGATATCCTCCTCGATCTCGCGCAAGGTGAATTGATAGGCCGACGTTTCATCCCAATAGGGCTCGCCATGCATATCGGCAAAGGTAAAGCCAAACTCCTCGGCCTGCGCGCGCCAGTCCGGCCGTTCCGGCAGGATAATTTTTTGCATTCGGGCGGTCCTTGATCGGAGTTTGACGGGGGTCGGGGTTTGACGGGTGGCCCCTACCTAATCAGCTTTGCCGCGGCTTGCCAGTGCGGCGCCCGAACTGACCGACTATTGGGCCACTTGCGCCATATTTTACCGGCGCGGCGTTTTCGGCGCGGGCGCGATCAGGTCTTCAAACGGCACCCCAAGGTGGGTTTCGGCATGCAGCACGACCATCGCCGCCGCGCGCGCATCTTCGCCCGCGTCATGGTGATGAAATTCCAACCCCAGCGCCTGTTTGAGGTGGGCAAGCCCGTGGCCGCCGTTCCCCTTGAACTCGGGCCACGCCCGCCGGGCAATTCTGACACTGTCGCTCCAACGCAGATCGGGCGGGGCGATGCCGGAAAAGCCGCAGGCGGCATTGATTGCCTGTTTGTCAAAATTGCTATGCTGAACAAGGTGATGCCGGCGCAAAAGCGGCAAGATCAGCGCAAACGCCTGCGAGAAACACGGCGCCCCCGCGACGGTGGCCGGGCCGATACCATGCAACTGGATATTGAAGCGATCAAACCGCGTACGCGGATCGACAAGCATCGAAAAAGTCGTGATCCGGTTATCAAATTGCACGCAGGCCAGCCCGATCTGGCAAATACTGGCGGCATTGCTACAGGCGGTTTCGACATCGAGCGCGATAAAGCGAAAATCACCCTCAGGCAGGTTTTTTGCCTGCGCAAAGGTTTGCTGAAACGGCGTGGTGAATTCTGCATCAGGCCCGGCTTGCGGCATGTGGGCCGCTTGCTGGTTCCTGCGGGAAAG
>NZ_JBLJBV010000006.1:0-24421 GCF_047638075.1 Phaeovulum sp. | reverse complement strand
CCGTTGCGCGGAAAATCTACTTATCCCGGCTGTTCAGATTTCCAGAACCACCTCTTTAATTGCAGTATGCTCTTTTCCATGCGTGTCTGACGTCAGGGCCCGTGGGACTGATTTGAGGATTTGAACAACGGAGGGTTTCTGGTCCATCTTGTCGATTAGCAGATCGAAATGATGAAGAAACCTGAGACTTCGAAGAAAACGGCTGACAAGTTGGTGAAGAACATCCGCTGCAAGACGCGCCAGACCTATTCTGCGGAGGAAAAGATCCGCATTGTTTTGGCTGGGCTGCAAGGCGAAGAAGGCATTTCAGTGCTTTGCCGCCCCGAAGGTATTGCCGAAAGCCTGTGTTATAGCTGGTCGAAGCGTTACCTGGCAGGCGAATGCC
Organism: Phaeovulum sp.; assembly: GCF_047638075.1. Classification (NCBI taxonomy): domain Bacteria; kingdom Pseudomonadati; phylum Pseudomonadota; class Alphaproteobacteria; order Rhodobacterales; family Paracoccaceae; genus Phaeovulum; species Phaeovulum sp. The sequence goes on along the minus strand of NZ_JBLJBV010000006.1, from coordinate 24,036 downwards.
TGCATTCGCCGTAAGGGGAATTTCTGGAGGCGGGCAAGCGTCGGCTTTCAGGAGATACGGCACGGCGGGCGACTTCACCAGAAGTGAAGGATCTGCGCTCGGAAACGTTGGCCGTGAAGAAATGCGTAGCCGATCCCACCTGGTCTTGTCACGCTTGCTTTCTGGCCTCTCAACTCATTTATGCGGCCCTTCGCTTAAATGCCAAGGGCTTTTCCCGCCGAGTGATGAATGGGGCCGATCTCCTCTTTGTCGATTTGGGCAAAGGCCTCGACCATCATGTAGCGGCGCGAGGTCTGCCATTCGTCGTTCTGCTCGAACAGGACGGCCCCGATCAGACGCATGATGGACGCCTCGTTGGGGAAGACCACCACCTTCGGCCTGGCGTAGGATCGCAAGGATCTGGCGTTCGCTATATCTCGTCATCTTCATTCAAAATTCCCCATGCATATTGCCGAGAAAATCCTACTTCTGCGTACCCCTTAACTTCGGGGGGATTACCCATGGCGGTGTCGGGACAAATTGGGGCTCTATTAGACCGCAAATGACGTTAACAAAGATTGCGCCGGGCGCATCCCATACCATCACGACTACCCACCTGAGTACCCGCAAAGCGCGAATATCTTTCAACAGGTATGGGCGTATCCCGACGCCGCACTTTCTGCTTTTCGCAAGTGGTTTAGGGAAATATCTCTGCCCACTAAGTACCCCCGCTACATTCTGAAAAAGGCCAACATCTTAGAGGGCGGCAGAAGAGAAGCAGAGAGGTTGGCAAACATCTATAACTCAAACCAGATCAAAGGCTAAGTTTTGCGATTTTTTGCGGCGTGGCGGCACCACACCGCCACGAAAGCAACGCGCGGCTAGTTGAGTATATAGGTCCCCAACAAAACATCAGAAGACCCCCGCTGAAAGCAGCCGTGGCCGCAAACGCCAATCTTCAATACCGTGTCAATGGATTGATAAACAACAGGTCATAGCGAAGTATCAGGCGCGAAACGCGAAAAAACACCCGCGTCCCTACTACAAGCGATCAGAAATCAAGGTGCTCGACGTTCAAGGCGTTTTGCTGGATGAAATCGCGACGCGGTTCAACGATGTCGCCCATCAGTTTGGTGAAAATGTCATCGGCATCTGCGACATCGTCTATTTTTACTTGCAGCAGAGTGCGCGCCGATGGGTCAAGTGTCGTTTCCCACAACTGTTCAGGGTTCATTTCACCCAAGCCCTTATAGCGCTGAAGTGACAATCCTTTTTCGCCTTCTGCCAAAATCGCCGCCAACAGTTCCATCGGACCGTGAATAAGCTGCTCGCGCTCTTTGCGTATCAACCGCGCTGGGGTCTCATATACCTCGCGCAGCGTCTCGGTATGCAGGGCCAGGCGGCGCGCCTCGCCCGAGCGTAAAACCGTGCCATCCAGCGTACGGACCTCTTCTACGCCACGCACTAGACGGGCAAGTCGCAGACCATGATCCGGTGTCGGGCGGCCTTGCCAGCCGCGTTCGTATTCCAGCGCCACAAGGTCCAGGCGGCGGGCAACCTCATCGGCAACGCCCTGGGCATCGGCGTCTATTCGGCCCGGTAAAAGCGCGCCGGCGATAGCAGATTGTTCAAGTATGTGTTGCGGGTAATGTGTTGGAAACGCTTGCAGGCTGCGTTTGATGGTCCGCGCCTCTTCCGCCAGACGGATCAGATCGGCGCCGGTAATTTCTTCGCCGCTACCCAAACGCAAAATCGCACCTTCAACGCCCTGATTTATAAGGTAATCCTCTAATGCCGCCTGATCTTTCAAGTAAACTTCAGATTTACCGCGGGCAACTTTGTATAGCGGCGGTTGGGCAATATAAAGATAACCCGCGTCGATCAGCTCGGGCATCTGACGGAAGAAGAAGGTCAGCAGCAAGGTGCGGATGTGCGCGCCGTCGACGTCAGCATCGGTCATGATGATGATCTTGTGGTAGCGGGCCTTTTGCAGGTTGAACTCTTCGCGGCCGATGCCGGTGCCCAATGCCGTGATCAGTGTTCCGATCATGTCGCTGGACAGCATCCGGTCAAATCGCGCGCGTTCCACGTTCAGAATTTTGCCGCGTAGCGGCAGCACCGCCTGATTTTTCCGAGAGCGGCCCTGCTTGGCCGATCCACCAGCGCTGTCACCCTCGACGATGAAAAGTTCTGACAGCGCCGGGTCTTTTTCCTGGCAGTCCGCCAGTTTACCGGGCAATGACGCCACGTCCATCGCCGTCTTGCGGCGGGTCAATTCGCGCGCCTTGCGGGCGGCTTCGCGGGCCAAGGCGGCTTCGACGATCTTGCCGACAATGATCTTTGCTTCGCTGGGGTTTTCCTCGAACCACTCACCCAGCTTTTCGTTCACGAGGTTCTCGACTGCGGGCCGCACCTCGGATGAAACAAGTTTGTCTTTGGTCTGGCTAGAGAATTTGGGGTCCGGCACCTTGACCGACAAGACGCAAGTCAGGCCTTCGCGCGCATCATCGCCGGTAAAATCAATCTTTTCCTTCTTCGCGATCCCGCTGGTTTGAGCGTAAGAGTTTATAGTTCGTGTCAGCGCCCCGCGAAAACCGGCCAAGTGGGTGCCGCCATCGCGCTGCGGAATGTTATTGGTAAAGGGCAGGACGTTTTCATGGTAGCTGTCATTCCACCACATCGCTACTTCGACCGTGATCCCGGCGCGCTCGCCTATAATAAAGATCGGCTCGGTCATTGCCGAAGTTTTGGAGCGGTCCAGATAACGCACGAATTCCCGCACACCGCCCTCATAAAACAACTCCGTCTCCAGTGGCTCGACCGGGCGGCGATCTTGCAAAACGATTTTCACCCCCGAATTCAGGAAAGCCAGTTCCCGAAGCCGGTTTTCCAAGGTCTTGAAGCTGAAATCCAGGTTTGAAAACGTCTCCAGGCTGGGCAAAAACCGCACTTCGGTGCCTTTTTCACCCGGCGGCGCATCCCCCACAACCCGCAGGCTTTCTGCGGTATCGCCATGCACGAACTTGGCGTAGTGTTCCTTGCCATTGCGCCAGATCCGCAGTTCCAACCACTCCGACAGGGCGTTCACCACCGATACGCCAACGCCGTGCAACCCGCCCGAAACCTTATAGCTGTTCTGGTCGAATTTACCGCCTGCGTGAAGCTGCGTCATGATCACTTCGGCGGCTGAAACGCCCTCTTCGGCGTGGATGGCGGTGGGAATCCCGCGCCCGTTATCACGAACCGAAACCGAGCTGTCAGAGTGGATGATCACGGTCACATAATCGGCATGACCGGCCAAAACCTCGTCAATTCCATTATCAACGACCTCGTACACCATATGGTGCAAGCCTGAGCCATCGTCGGTATCCCCGATGTACATGCCGGGACGTTTGCGGACAGCTTCCAAGCCCTTGAGAACCTTGATGGAATCGGCGCCGTATTCTTCCGGCTTCTGGGTGTCTTCGGTCATGCCTGCCTACCTTGGATTTTATCCACTGCTTATAGGTGTTCAAGCCGGGTTTGTCACGCCCGACCCACCATATTTAGGGCTTAAAGGGGGGTCTGCATGACACCGTCTTCGCTGACCGCAAACACCTGCGCCCGAGGGCCGAGTGTGCTGAATAATTCAGGCTCTGTTCCCGTCATGAAGGCCTGTGCCTTCAGGGTGCAAATCTCGTCATAAAGGGCGGCGCGGCGGGCCTCATCCAGGTGGGCGGCCACCTCATCCAGCAACAAGACCGGGGCCTGCCCCGTTTCATCTGTCAAAGCGCGCGCATTTGCCAGTATCAGCGAAATCAGCAGCGCCTTTTGCTCTCCGGTCGAACATTGCGCCGCGGGCACAGCTTTTTCGGCGTAGATCGCTGACAGGTCCGCGCGATGTGGCCCCAGCAACGTGCGGCCCGCTGCCATGTCGCGCCCGCGCCCCTCGGCCAAGGCCCCAGCCAGATCTTTGGGGCCCGCACCGTCGATTGCCATATCCGCCGCCGGGAACGAGGTCGCAGCCCCTTTCTGCGCGGCAGAAATCCGGGCCAGCGCAGTCGCGCGATTGGTTGATATTACCACCCCGGCCTCGGCCATCTGCCCCTCAAGGGCCGCATACCATGCCGGATCGCGAACCATGTCTTTCAGCAGGCGGTTGCGTTCACGCATCGCCTTTTCATAGACCAACACGGCTTCAGCGTGATGCGGCAGAAAAGACAGGGTCATCCGGTCCAGGAAGCGGCGGCGCCCCTCGGCCCCTTCGGTCCATAGCCGGTCCATGCTCGGCACCAGCCACAATACCCGACAAAGCCGCCCCAGCGCCACCTGAGGCGCCGGTTTGCCATCAATCCGCACCTCACGCGCGGCACCCGGCTGGGCCGAAGTTTCCACCTCATGGCCCGCGCCCAGCGCGGCCCGGATTTTCCACCCGACAGCCCCATCGCGGCGGGCCAATTCATCCGGCCCGGCCCGGCGCAGCCCGCGGCCCGGCGACAGTAGCGAAACCGCTTCAAGAATGTTGGTCTTGCCCGCACCATTCGGGCCAAAAAAGACGACCGGGCGCCCATCAAGCGCCAGCGTCAATCGCCGATGAGACCGAAACTGCAACAACGTCAGTTCGGTCAGCACCGCCATACCTCTTCATCTTCGAAAAACCGTCCCCGCCAAAAATAGGGGGCGGAAATCACACCCGCATCGGCATGACCACATAGACGGCCGAGGTGTCATTGCCTTCACGCATCAGGGTCGGATCGCCCGACGAGTTGAACAGGAACACGGCATTTTCACGGTCTACCTGACTGGCAATTTCCAACAGGTATTTCGCGTTGAAGCCAATTTCCAAACGCTCGTCAGCATAGGCAACGGCCAGTTCTTCTTCTGCCGCGCCCGCATCCGGGGCGTTCACCGACAGCACCAGACGGTCTTCATCCAGGCTCAGCTTAACTGCGCGTGACCGTTCCGACGAAACCGTCGCAACGCGGTCCACCGCCTTGGCAAACTCTGACGCGTCCACCTCTAGCCGGCGGGTGTTACCTTGCGGGATTACGCGGGTGTAATCGGGGAAGGTGCCGTCGATGACTTTCGAGGTCAGGGTAATCAGCGGCGTAGCAAAGCGGATCTTGGTTTCTGACACCGAAACGGCGATCTGTGCATCATCTTCATCCAGCAGCTTGCGCATCTCATTCACGGTTTTGCGCGGCACGATCACGCCGGGCATGCCTTGAGCACCCTCAGGCAGGGGCGCATCAATGCGCGCCAGACGGTGACCATCGGTCGCGACACAGCGCAACACCGGGCCATCCTCGCCGGTTGAGACATGCATATAGACGCCGTTCAGGTAGTAGCGCGTCTCTTCCGTGGATATGGCAAATTTTGATTTATCGAACAGCCGCCGCAGCACACCCGCCGGGGCGCTGAAATTGGCGGTATATTCCGAGCTGGCCATAACCGGGAAATCTTCTTTTGGAAGCGTCGCCAGATTGAAACTGGAGCGCCCCGCCATCACCGACAGCCGCCCTGTTGCAGGGTCATCGCTAAGGTTGATCAGCGCCCCATCCGGCAATTTGCGCACGATTTCGTGCAGCATCACGGCCGAAACCGTGGTCGCGCCTGCGCGCTCTACCTGTGCCGATGCCTTGTCGACCACTTCGATGTCCAGATCGGTGGCGCGGAAGGACACGGTGTTGCCCTCGGCCTCGATCAGCACATTCGCCAGGATCGGAATAGTATTGCGCCGCTCGACGACCGATTGTGCCTGCGCAACTGCCTTCAGCAGTGTCGCGCGTTCGATGCTGATCTTCATATCCACCCCCAAGATAGCCGGGAGCGGAAAACTAGCAGCTTTCCGCGCAGGCTCAAGATTTTTCAGGACATTCGGTTGCTTTAAAGCAACCGTCAAGGCTCAGGCCTCCAAAAGCCTGCGTAGAAGGTCAATATCTTCGGCTATTTGACGGTCGCCGCCCTTCAATTCTTCCACCTTGCGAATACCGTGCATGATTGTCGTGTGATCGCGCCCGCCAAACCGACGGCCAATTTCAGGCAGCGACCGGGTCGTCATCTGTTTGGCCAGATACATTGCAATCTGCCGCGGCCGCGCAATGGTGCGCACCCGTTTCGGGCCGATCATATCCGACAGACGGATATTGTAATGCTCGGCCACCTTGCGCTGAATCTCTTCGATTGAGACTTTGCGGTCCGAGGCGCGCAGAATATCGACCAGACATTCCTGCGCCAGATCCAGCGTGATTTCCCGCCCGACCAGTGACGCAAAGGCAAAAAGCCGCGTCAGCGCGCCCTCCAGCACCCGCACATTCGTAGTGATCCGGTGCGCCAGAAACTCCAACACGCCATCGGCCAGTTTCAGGCCCGCATACTGGGCGCGGTAGGCCTCAGCCTTGGTTTGCAAGATACCAAGGCGCAATTCGTAGTCAGTGGGATGCAGATCGACGACCAGCCCGCATTGCAGGCGGCTTTTGATTCGCTCTTCCAGATCCTTGATCTCACCGGGTGCGCGGTCTGCGGAAATAACGATCTGTTTGCCCTGATCAACCAACGCGTTGAACGTATGGAAAAATTCTTCTTGCGTGCTGTCCTTGCCCGCGATGAACTGGACGTCATCAACCATCAGCACATCGACCGAGCGGAACAGTTCCTTGAAATCCATTATCTGACGTTCGCGCAGCGCCTGAACAAAGCGGTACATGAATTGTTCAGCCGACAGATACAGCACCCGCAATTCGGGGCGGCGGTTTTGCAATTCGTGGGCGATGGCGTGCATCAGGTGGGTCTTGCCCAGCCCCACGCCACCATACAAAAACAGCGGATTGAACGTCACCGGCCCGCCTTCGGCAACGCGACGGGCCGCTGCATGGGCCAACTCGTTCGGCTTGCCCACCACGAAACTGTCAAAGGTGAACCGCGCATCCAGCGGCGCGCCGGGCAGTTCGGCCTCATCGGTGGGGCGAACAGGCTTGGCGGGTTTTGGCTGCGCTATAGCGCGGGCTGGGACGGGACGCAGTTCGGTCACGCGGATGTCGACGCGATCAACCCCAAGTCCAGCCTTGACCAGTTCGCGGCGGATGTGTTCGGAAAAATTTCGCGATACCCAATCGCGCATGAATTTTGTCGGGGCATCGAAACAAGCAATTCCGCCCGCTACTTCATTCAATCTTAGTGGCTCAATCCACGTTACAAAATTATTTTTCCCAACAGTTTTGAGAAGTTCATTGCGCGCCCGCCCCCAGGTTTCTTCAGTCATTATTTTTGCCCATAAATTCAAACGCTTCGGCCCGCTTCACTTCCCCTAGAATAGCCACGCCAAATTCAATGGACCGAAAAAGCGGTTTTACCCGTCTTCTTCCGCTCCTTGCGGCGCTAGCAATATAAGGACACAAAAGAATACCCGCCGGAAAGCCCCGGCGGTCGGTCTTCTTATCATGCGGCGGGGATCTTTCATCCCCACCATCAGATGCGCACCTCAGCGCCGATGCAGCCCGGCGGTTTTGGTTTTGTCACGCTTGGCAGCAGCGCGACAAGTTTTCCCAAGATGCGTCATGTCCCCCTAGGCGACGTGAATCGCCTGCAGAAGCTAGCAAGCCCGCCGCAGGCCACGCAACCGATCTTCGCGCTTGACGAAGCATTTGTGGCTGCGAATCTGCATGTGCTGCTAAAAAGGCCACAGGCTATTGAAATGTCAGAAAAACGAAAAGGGCGACACCTTGTTGGGTGCGCCCTTCCATGTCGATCAGTCGTGGCTTTATCAGGCAGCCAGCGCTTTCACGCGAGCGGCCAGCCGCGATACTTTACGCGCGACGGTGTTCTTGTGCAGAACGCCTTTGGTAACACCGCGGGCCAGCTCGGGCTGTGCCGCACGCAAAGCGGCAACTGCCGTGTCGGGGTTACCCGAGGCAATCGCTTCTTCTACCTTGCGCAGGTAGGTGCGGATCCGCGAACGGCGCGCTTTGTTGATTTCATTGCGGCGCTCGTTCTGGCGTGCGCGCTTCTGGGATTGGGGCGTATTGGCCATGAGTCGCTTTCCGATTTCAGTTCGGGGTAATCTTGAAGCCGCTCTACTAGGCCCGAGTCGGGCTCAAGTCAACGGGGAGGGTAAACTTTTTGACTTATCTGTCACGAAACTGCGGCTGCCGCTTTTCTAAAAAGGCGTTCATGCCCTCTTTCTGGTCTTCGGTTGAGAAAAGTGCGTGAAAAGCGCGGCGTTCAAACAGGATACCTTCGTTCAACGTGGTTTCGTAGGACCGATTAACTGCCTCTTTCACCACCATCGCCGTGAGCAGTGATTTTTCCGTGATCTTTCGCGCGGCAGCCAACGCCTCGGGAATCAGCTTGGCGACAGGCACCACCCGCGACACAAGACCCGCACGTTCAGCCTCGGCTGCATCCATGAACCGCCCGGTCAAATGCATGTCCATGGCTTTTGATTTGCCCACAAACCGCGTCAGGCGCTGCGTGCCGCCGATACCGGCCACGACACCCAGGTTGATTTCCGGTTGGCCGAATTTGGCGCTATCGGAACAGATGATGAAGTCGCACATCATCGCCAATTCGCAGCCGCCGCCCAGCGCATAGCCCGATACCGCAGCGATGATCGGTTTTCGAGTTCGCGAAATAGCATCCGCATCGGTTGCGAAAAAATCCGACAAAAACATATCGACGTAGGTCTTTTCCGCCATTTCCTTGATATCGGCCCCGGCTGCAAATGCCTTTTCAGAACCGGTAATAACGATGCAGCGCACCTTGTCATTGCCGTCCGCCTCTTTCAGCGCCTCGGCCAGTTCGCCCAGCAGCTGAGAATTCAGCGCATTCAGCGCGTCAGGACGATTCAGGCGAATCAGCGCGACGTAATCTTCGATCTCGACGATCAGGGTCTGGTAGGCCATCTGGCTTTGCCTTTCCTTTTTCTTGCCGCGGAGTCCTATCAGGCCGGGGGCGATTATCAAGTCATCTCTGGCACGACGCACAAAAGTACGACGAACGCCCCGACTGCACGATCCGCTGAATAGTGCCAGTGCAACCTTCTTTCAGGCACGGGTCGCCCTCACGGTCATAGACCCGGAATATGTGCTGGAAATAACCCAACTCACCATCGGGCCGCCGGTGGTCGCGCAAGGATGACCCGCCCGCCTCGATCGCCTCGGCCAACACTTCGCGGATCAGCGGCACAAGGCCGGCCGTCCGCACGGCGGCGATGCGGCCCGCTTTGCGGCGTGGGTCCAACCCGGCGCGGTGCAGCACTTCGGATACATAGATATTGCCCAGACCCGCGACGATCCGTTGATCCAACAGCGCTGTCTTGATGGGCGTGGCGCGGCCTTTCAGACGTGCGATCAAATAATCCTCGTGAAACCCGTTGCCAAAGGGTTCCGGGCCAAGGCCAGCCAGCAACCAATGCGCCGCCTCACGGTCGGTGCGCACCAGATCCATCGCACCAAAACGGCGCGCGTCATTAAAGGTCACGCGCGCACCACCCGCCATATGCAGCACCACATGGTCGTGCTTTTGCGGCGCCGGATGGTCGTGATGAAACCCGCCCAGCACCTCGCCAGACACCAACATCCGCCCCGACATGCCCAGATGGATCAATAGTGTTTCGCCCGTATCAAGATCCGCCAGGATGTATTTCGACCGTCGCCGCAACCGCTCGACCCGCGCGCCGGTAAGACGTTCGGCCATGCGTTCGGGCAAGGGCCAGCGCAGGTCGGGGCGGTTCACCTCGGCCAATTCGATTACCGCACCCTCCATCGCAGGGGCTAGCCCACGGCGGACTGTTTCAACTTCGGGTAATTCTGGCATGGGTCACGTCGCTCCGTTTTTCCGCCGCATTGTCATGGCGGCGTAGCACCCTATAAGAAGGGGGACATTTTCAGATCGGCAAGGCCAGATGAGCGATAAGCAACAAAAGACCACGCATTTCGGGTTTCAAACCGTGGATGAGGGCGAAAAAGCTGGCATGGTGCACGGTGTGTTTTCACGTGTGGCCAGCAAATACGACGTAATGAATGACCTGATGAGCGTAGGGATCCACCGAATCTGGAAAGATGCGATGATGGATTGGCTTGCGCCGCGCCGTGGCCAGCGGTTGTTGGATGTGGCGGGTGGCACCGGTGACGTGGCGTTCCGCTTTTTGGGGCGTGCGCCGGAGGCTGAGGCGACCGTTTGTGACATGACCGAAGGCATGTTGATCGAAGGGCAAAAGCGCGCCGAAGCAGAAGATATGGCTGACCGGCTGACCTGGATCGTGGGCGACGCTATGGCGCTGCCTTTCGCGGATGACTCGTTTGACGTCTACACTATTTCCTTTGGTATCCGAAACGTTACCCGCATCCCCGATGCGCTGCGCGATGCCTACCGCGTGCTGCGCCCCGGTGGCCGCCTGATGGTGCTGGAGTTCAGCCAAATCCCCAATGCCGCAATGCAATGGGCCTATGACCGCTATTCCTTCAACGTGATCCCGGTAATGGGGCAGATCGTGGCAAATGACCGCGACAGCTATCAATATCTGGTAGAATCGATCCGCAAATTTCCAGCGCAGGATGTATTTGCCGACATGATCCGTGATGCGGGTTTTGATCAGGTGAAATATCGCAACCTGAGTATGGGCATCGCCGCGCTACATTCCGGCTGGAAGATCTGATGCGTGGTCCTCACAATATTTGGCGGCTGATCCGCACGGGTGCCACCTTTGAACGCACCGGCGCGATGAAAGTGGCGCTTGAGGCGATGGAGGTGCCCCCCAGATTGCGCCTTGTGGCGCGGGTGATGGGCTGGCCTTTCAAATGGCTGGGCATCAAAGGCGACCCGGCCCTGCCACCGGTCACCCGAGCGTTGACCGCACTGGGCCCGGCCTACATCAAATTCGGACAAGTCATGTCCACCCGCCCGGATGTGGTGGGTGAAGAACTGGCCAACCAACTGCGCGTGTTGCAAGACAAGCTGCCCCCCTTTCCGGTCGAAATTGCCAAAGCGTCAATCGAGGCTGAACTGGGTCTGTCCGTTGACACCCTGTTTTTCGAGTTTTCCGAACCTGTGGCGGCGGCCTCTATCGCGCAGGTCCATTCTGCCCGCCGCGCGGATACGGGCGAAAAAGTGGCTGTAAAGATTCTGCGGCCGGGCATCGAACGCGCCTTCCGCAAAGATCTGGACGCTTTCCACTTTGCTGCGGCGCTGATCGAATTTCTATCGCCTGCATCGCGGCGCCTGCGCCCGTCAGATGTGGTCGCGCATTTCGAGGGCGTGGTGCTGGGTGAACTGGACCTGCGGCTTGAGGCGTCTTCCGCATCGGAATTCGCCGCCAACACCGAACGGGATAAAGGTTTTTCGGTACCAGCGCCGCACTGGGACCTCTCGGCAAAACGCGTTATGACCTTGGGCTGGGCCGAAGGCGTACCACTGGGCGAGGTCGCGGCGATCCGGGCGGCCGGGCACGACCCCGATGCTCTGGGCGAGCGGGTGCTGCAACTGTTTCTAAGCCACGCACTGCGTGACGGGTATTTTCACGGCGACATGCACCACGGCAACCTCAAGGTCGCCCCAAACGGCGATATCATCGCCTATGATTTTGGGATCATGGGGCAGATCGACGAATATACGCGCCGCGTTTATGCCGAGATTCTGATGGGGTTCATCCACAGAAACTACAGGCGTATCGCAGAGGTCCATTTTGAGGCGGGGTATGTCCCGCGCGACCGTGACGTTGATGAGTTTGCCCGCGCGCTGCGCGCAGTGGGTGAGCCAATTTTCGGCATGAATGCCACGGGAATTTCGATGGCGCGGCTTTTGGCCTATCTGTTTGAAGTGACGGAACGTTTTGGGATGCGTACCCGAACTGAGCTGATTTTGCTTCAACGCACGATGGTTGTGGTTGAAGGCGTCGCACGATCCCTGAATCCTTCCATCAATATGTGGAATGTAGCGCAGCCTGTGGTGGAAACCTACATACGGCAGAACCTCGGCCCGCGCGCAATGTTGCGTGACCTGAGCCGCACCGCTGTCGTGTTGGGGCGGTTCGGTCCTCGCCTGCCGGAAATTGTCGAAAAAGTCCTGAATCATCACGCGGAACCCCTCACGCCACCGCCGCCTAAATCACGTTGGCATCTTGCGGGGGTGTTGTTTGCTGGTGGCGTTCTTGTGCTTATAGGGGTTATTGCCGGGCAGATGCTTTGAGCGATCCGCAGCCATGCGCCAGATCTCATTGCGGGAGACCGGCGGCGGGAACGACCTTGCAAGCGTATTAGAAAGGCTTTCGGGCCCAGTCGGAGAAGAAAACTACCGCCGCTCTAGGCCTAAAGGGCGTTCTCAAGGCGATGGTGACGCCCGGGGCGGCCTTGGTCCTGTAGCGGCACGATTATGCTATTGAATGTCCTTATCTTACATAAAAAAGCGCGTCGACTGCAATGAATCAAGAATCTGACGCCTGCGAGAGGCACTTTTCCAAGCGCAAAAAGCTTTCTATTGATCCCTCCGCTTCATCCTCTGCCAGAAAAGCGTCCAACGCCGGCCAAACACGAATGGCCGCATCTATAAGCGGATCAGATCCGGATACATAAAGCCCAGCCTGAATCATCAGCTCGGCTCGGTCATAAGCCCCAAGCAACTGTCGCGCCTGGCCTATAAGCGCATTTTCAGAGGCGCTAGCAGCCTGGGGCAATGAGCGCGACACAGAGCGTAGCAAGTCAATCGCAGGAAATCGGCCCCGTTCAGCGATGGCCCGGTCTAAGACCACATGACCATCAAGCACACCACGCAAGATATCTGCGACCGGCTCATCCATGTCAGACCCCGCGACCAGCACCGAAAATACGGCCGTTATGTCACCTTTTCCCTCAGGGCCGGGGCCGGCACGTTCTGCCAGCGACATGATCTGATGAGAAGTGGATGGGGGGAACCCGCGAAGCGTCGCTGCCTCGCCACCTGCAAGTGCTATCTCGCGGTGCGCTTCGGCAAACCGCGTTACACTATCCGCCAAAAACAGCACATGCTGCCCCTGATCGCGAAAATGCTCAGCGACGGTCATTGCGGCCCAGGCACATCGACGACGCACCAAGGGGGATTGATCAGAAGTTGCCGCTATGATGACCGCACGGGCCATGTTCTCGGGGCCCAGCACGGTTTCAACAAATTCTCGCAGTTCCCGCCCGCGCTCACCGACAAGAGCAATTACCACCACGTCCGCATCCACGCCCCGCGCAAATTTTGCCAGTAGTGAAGACTTACCAACGCCCGAACCCGCAAACAGCCCAATCCGTTGCCCACGAACCAGCGGCAACAATGTGTTAAAGATGGCAAGCCCGGTCTCCAGACGCGCGCCCAGACGGCGGCGGGACGCAGCAGCAGGAGGAGCCGCGCGTAACGGCCTGTTCTGGCCCCCTCGCAGCAACGGGCGCCCGTCCAGCGGCCGCCCGAATGGGTCCACTATACGCCCCACCCAGCTATCGTCCGGTGCCAACTGCACATTTCCAAGAACTTCCACAGGATCGGCTATTGCAACGCCATCGGCGGCGCCATCCGTCAACAAAGATATCGTGCTGCGGTTCAGTGCGAGCACCTCACCACCCAATTCCTGTCCATTTGCGCAGCGAATCAGCACCCTATCACCAAGCGCCGCCCGTTCTGACAGCCCGCTTACTTCAACCGTGCCACGCCCCACTTCCACCACCCGCCCCACCGAATGGGTTACTGCAAGGTCCGTAATTTCTGCACGAAGCAGGGCCAAAGCCGGGAATGCCATTCTAGCCTCCTGATATGTCTGAAACGTTTTCTAAACGATTAGCTCTTAAAGCTTCGTGTATAGTTCGGAGGAGAAACCCCGATGTTTGATAAACTTGAAATCATGCAAATGGCACGGGCGATGGCATCCCATGCCGCCTTGCGTCAAAACGCGATTTCGCAAAACGTCGCCAACGCCGATACGCCAGGCTATGCCGCCCGCGACGTCGCTAATTTTGCCGATACCTATGAGTCCGCAAATGACGAAAAATTAAAGGCAACGCGGCCATCTCATCTGAACTCCGATACTCACTTTTCTGCCCAAATAACCTCGCGACGGGATGCGGGGGCCATGTCACCCAACGGCAATTCCGTTTCGCTGGAAGAGGAAATGGTAAAGGGCGTCGAAGTCAAGCAGCAACATGATCTTGCCTTGGCCATTTACAAATCCTCGATGAATATTTTGCGCACCAGCCTTGGTCGAGCATAGGGGTAAATCATGAGCGATTTTTCAAATGCATTAGCTCTCTCTGCCTCAGGTATGAAAGCCCAATCAATGCGTCTGCGTCATGTGTCCGAGAACATCGCCAACGCTGATACGCCCGGCTTTCACCGTAAAATGGCATCGTTCGAAGAGACGATTTCGCGCGGCGATCACACGGGTGAAGTTGTTCTTGGCCCAGTCCAACTCGACCAGAGGGAACTTACCCGGATCTATGATCCGGGCAACCCGATGGCCGATGAAAGCGGCTACTACAACGGCTCGAATGTCGATCTGGTAGTCGAAATTGCTGACGCGCGCGAAGCGCAGCGCAGCTACGAGGCGAACCTTCGGATGTTCGATCAGGCACGGCAAATGTCGTCCAGCCTGCTCGACCTCCTTCGCCGCTGAATAAGGGAGGTCCAGAATGGACGTCAGAACCTCATTTGCCGCACAAAGCTATGCTCAGGCCCGCACGGCGGCGGCACCCCGCCCAGAAGCAGGCGGGTCTGGGCAGAATGTTTTTGGCGCGATTGCCGAAGACTTTGCTGCAACGCTGAAAGCCGGCGAAGATACTGCCAAAGCGGCCATGATCGGTGGGGCCGACCCGCATGCTCTTGTCCAGGCTCTAGCAGCAACAGAGTTAGCGGTCGAAACGGCCGTAACCGTGCGCAACAAGGTCGTCGAGGCATATCAAGAAATCCTGCGGATGCCGGTGTAAAGATGAATGAAGCATTGTTTTTCGACACATTGCGTCAGGGCCTTTGGATCGCAGTGAAAATTTCGGCACCGATGCTTGCGGTCGCACTGGTCGCCGGCGTCACGATTGGGTTGTTTCAGGCTTTGACATCCGTGCAGGAAATGACCCTGACCTTCGTACCGAAGGTCGGCGCCATGTTGATCGTATTCTGGGTGTCCATGTCGTTCATGTCCGAAACGTTGGTATCATTTTTCACCATGAAGATCATTCCCTTGATTGCGGGGGGTTAGACATGGATAATGCTATCTACACCACGCTAAACCGGCAATCGGGCCTGATGCGCGAGATGCGCACCGTTGCCAACAACATCGCCAACGCTTCGACCAATGGGTTTCGCAAGGAGGGCGTCGTATTTGCGGAACATATCGCCGCGCTGGGCAACCAGGAACCCTCACTCTCGATGGCAAGCGCTACAGGTCGAATTACCAACCTTTCTCAGGGATCCTTATCGCAAACGGGGGGTACATTCGATTTCGCAATTGAAGGTGAAGGTTTCTTTCAAATAGAGACGCCACAAGGAAATCAATTGACGCGCGCGGGCAGCTTTACCCCTTCAGCCGAGGGGGAATTGGTTTCCCTTGACGGGTACCGCTTGCTGGATCGCGGTGGATCGCCAATCTTCGTGGCACCCGACGCGGGGCCCATCACAGTGTCGCAAGACGGCACAATGTCATCCCAGGGTGCGCCAATAGCGCAACTTGGGCTTTTTGTACCAACCGATCCAAATGGGTTGGTACATCAAGGGGGTACTCGATTCTCTGCTGAAGCGGGCGTCGAGCCCATTGAAACCTACGTCATCATGCAGGGCTTTCTGGAGGAGTCAAATGTCGATTCCGTCTCGGAAATCACCAGAATGATCGAAGTTCAGCGCGCCTACGAAATGGGCCAAACATTTCTTGATCGCGAAGACCAACGCATTCGCGGCGTCATTTCCACCCTAAGCCGATAAGGAACCCAACCGATGCGTGCATTACAAATCGCTGCTACCGGAATGAGTGCCCAGCAAACCCGGGTCGAGGTGATTTCGAACAACCTCGCAAACATGTCGACCACCGGCTACAACTCC
Organism: Phaeovulum sp.; assembly: GCF_047638075.1. Lineage (NCBI taxonomy): Bacteria > Pseudomonadati > Pseudomonadota > Alphaproteobacteria > Rhodobacterales > Paracoccaceae > Phaeovulum > Phaeovulum sp. The sequence continues at coordinate 8,046 of NZ_JBLJBV010000006.1, read as the reverse complement.
CGTCGGGCAGAGTTTGCCGATCTGCACTACCAGCAGGTTGCGCGGCCAGGCACCATTACTGCAAATGACGGGACAATCGTGCCCACAGGGGTGCAGCTTGGCCTTGGGGTGCGGCCCACTGCCGTTTCTGTCAATCTCGCGCAAGGGTCGCTGTCTGCAACAGGCGGCGATCTGGATGTTGCCATTGATGGGCTTGGATACATCGAGGTTGCGCTCCCGTCCGGCAACTCCGGTTATACGCGGGATGGCGCGCTCAAACGTTCGCCAGACGGCGAAATTGTTACATCGGACGGGTATTCCGTCCTGCCAGGCATTACAATTCCCAGCGATGCCCGTGCGCTTTCAATCAACGCTGCTGGCGAAGTTTACGCCTATTTCAGCGATCAGGTTCAACCTACGCTACTGGGTCAATTTACGCTTGCCGGATTTACCAATGAAAAGGGGCTTGAGGCCATTGGGTCAAATCTCTTTTTAGAGACCGGCGCCTCGGGTCCGGCCCAAGTATCTTCTCCTGGTGAAAATGGTCTTGGCACCATACGGCAAGGATACCTTGAGGACAGCTCCGTCGATCCGGTGCGCGAGATCACCGAACTTATCAAAGCACAGCGCGGATATGAATTGAACGCCAAAGTCATTACCGCCGCCGATCAGATGCTTGGCGCAACCACACAGGTGCGCTGATGATATGGCGCAAATTCGGGATAGCGACAATTCTCTTTATGGGTCTGACGGCGACGGGTCATGCCGAAGTTCTGGTTGCCACCCGCACACTTCGTGCGCAAACGATCATCGCCCAAGAAGATGTCGCATTACAAAAAGGTGCCGATGAGACGGCGCTATCGCGCGCCGAAGCCGCGTTGGGCAGAGAAACTCGAATTGCGATTTATGCCGGTCGACCAATCCGTCCCCAAGACATCGGACCACCCGCAATCGTCGACCGCAATCAAATTGTGATGATGTCTTATCAACGCGGTTTTTTGATCATTTCCACCGAAGGGCGCGCACTGGAGCGCGGTGGCGTGGGTGACACCATACATGTGCTGAATGCAACATCGCGGGTTACAGTCAACGCAAAAATCAATGCTGACGGTTCTTTGACCGTGGTTTCCCAATAAAGAGGCATCCATGCGATATTTGATTATGTGTGTATCCATCCTGGCACTCGTTGCATGTCAACGTTTGGAACAGGTCGGTAAGGCACCCGATTTTACGCCGATCGAAGCCGGTAACGAGTTTTTTGCAATGACAAGTCAACCGATGCCAACAACAAACCCCTATCCGCACGGTAACGGTGAGGCGTCGCTATGGTCCGGCTCGCGCGGGTCACTTTTGGGCGACAGGAGGGCGGGCCAGCGCGGGGACATTCTGACTGTAGTTATTGAAATCGACGATAAAGCCGAAATTTCAAACTCTTCCGGCCGTAGCCGCAGCGGCTCTGACACTATGGGAATCCCCAATCTTCTCGGGATCCCTCAGCGGTTAAATGAACGTCTGCCAGAAGGGGCCAACATGGATCACGCCTATGAAGCGGATTCGAGCTCTAGTTACAAAGGTAACGGCAGCGTTGCCCGAAAGGAAAAATTGATGTTGCGGGTTGCGGCAACAATCCTTGATCGCCTGCCTAACGGGGTCTTGCGAATCCAGGGCAGCCAAGAGGTAAGAGTTAATTTTGAGGTGCGTGAATTGATCGTTACCGGTTTTGTCCGACCCGAAGATGTCAGTCGGAAAAATGAAATTACTTATGACAAGATTGCCGGCGCGCGCATATCTTACGGTGGGCGCGGACAGATCACGGATGTTCAGCAACCCCGCATTGGACAACAAGTGGCCGATGTACTGCTACCATTTTGAGGTTTGAAATGTATAGGCTCATTCCGATCATTTTGGCACTTTTGGGGCTGGGATCAGGCATAGGTTTAGGTATCTTCTTTAGGTCAACACCTGATGAAGTTGCGACAGATAATGTCTGCAGTGATACCACCAGAGCGGGTGATCTTGACCATGATATCGGAAGCGGTACCAATACTTATGAATATGTGAAGTTAAATAACCAATTTATTGTTCCTGTCGTAGAGGAGGGCGGCGTTTCATCGTTGGTTATAATGTCACTAGGTATGGAAGTTGAAGCTGGAACAACAGAGAAGGTTTATGCTGTCGAACCAAAACTTCGTGATGCTTTCCTACAGGTTTTGTTTGATCACGCGAATGCGGGTGGCTTTCGGGGCGCTTTCACGGAAACCAACGCTATGGAGCAATTACGCAGGGCCCTATTGGAGACTGGGATCAAGATATTGGGTAAAACAATTTCTGAGATTCTGATCACAGATATAATTCGTCAGGATATAAGCGCGCGATAACGACATGGTATAAGATCTGGCGTGACACGTTATGATTACCTTTGACGGGTTACGGAATAAATCAGCCCCCGCCTGGTTTGAGTAACGGAGTTAACCCATTATACAACAAATGTAGGAAATGATGCGCGGGACGGATACGGCGGGCGGTTTAGGGTTCAGCTAACCTAATCTTGAGGTGTGCATTCCGCAGTGGCACCCACAGCGCGGGGTCCGATCGGTTGCGAGTGACGCACCGGGCGCCTCAGTGTCGCGTTCAAGACGCTTTGCGCCGATTTTGGGCGCCCTTTCGTCCCACCGGTGCGGTTGATCAGAACCAGCCTAATCCAGGTTCTCGTGTTGGCCCTTCCAGGGCCGCTGTTAGGAATTGAGGCGTACCGTGAGTGGGTGATTTGTGGTGTTGGGCAACAAAGATGCTGATGGGTGCCCGCGGTGTTCATGAGGCACCGCAAAAAAGCTACCGGCGCGCCGGCCGGACAGCCCCGAACCCAGACCGTATCGCGACCCCATCCAACGTGCCAGAACCGCGACACCGAGGCTAGTGCTGAGGGCCAAGAATCGCGTCAATGCCGCGCGTGCATCGAAGATCCATGTATGCGCCCGGCCTTACAGGGATTCTGGGACAAGGTCGATCAAAGGCCCAGCACATCGAGCATGTCGTATTCACCGGGGCTTTGGGTCTGCCCCCACAGGGCAGCGCGCAGGGCGCCCCGGGCAAAGATGGCGCGATCCGTGGCGATATGACGCAAGACCACCCGTTCGCCCATAGCCGCGAAAATCACGTCATGTTCGCCGACAATGTCGCCACCGCGCACCGCGGAAAAACCGATGTCGCCAGCATGGCGGGCGCCGGTGATGCCGTCGCGCCCCGAATCGCGGTGGGTCTCCAGATCAATGCCGCGCCCGTCAGCCGCCGCCTGCCCCAGCATCAGCGCGGTGCCCGAGGGCGCATCGACCTTCATCCGGTGATGGGCCTCGACCACTTCGATATCCCAATCCTCATCAAGCGCGGCGGCAACCTTGCGGGTCAGCTGCACCAGAAGATTGACGCCCAGTGACATGTTGCCCGCACGCACAATGACCGCGTGGCGGGCGGCAGCTTTAAGCTTGGCAAGGTGTTCAGGCTCCAGCCCCGTCGTGCCAATCACATGGGTAGCGCGGGCCTGCGCCGCGAGCCCGGCAAATTCCACCGTCGCCGCGGGGGAGGTAAAGTCGATCACCGCCTGCGCCTTGGCAAAGGCTGTCAGCGGGTCATCGGTCACGATCACGCCATTTTCCGCACCACCCATGGCAACGCCAAGATCCTGCCCGACCCAGGCGTGACCGGCGCGCTCGACCGCCCCCACCAGGCGCGCCCTGTCAGAGGCTAGTACAGTTGCGGCCAGCATCAGGCCCATGCGGCCCGAGGCCCCGGTGATAACGATGCCTGGCAGGTTGGTCATGGCGATATCCTCCTTTTGATCGGCTTTGCTTAGCCCGGGTTGATCGGCTTTGCTTAGCCCGGGCAGGCGCGCTTGGCAAAGCCCCGTTGCGGGGGCCGCGTCCATGCCCTACATGAGAGCCATGGCACAGAACCGCTTCCCCATGGGCAAAGGCCCCTCACAACGTCAGCTTCGCGTCGGCGAACTGATCCGGCGCACCCTGTCTGACGTGCTGTTGCGCGGCGATGTGCATGACCCTGACCTGAACCGGATCTCGGTCACGGTGGGCGAGGTCAGCACCTCGCCTGACCTGAAGATCGCCACGGCCTATGTCTCACCCTTGGGGGGGCAGGGCGGCGAAGAGATGCTCAAATCACTGCGGCGCAACAGTGCCGAACTGCGGCATCTGGTGGCCAAGGGGCTGACGCTGAAATACGCGCCCGAACTGCGGTTCCAGATGGATGAGACCTTTGACCGGCTGGATGAAACGCGGCGGATGTTTTCGGACGCGCGGGTGCAACGCGACATAGCCGCGCCAGACGATGATGACGCCGAAGATTGACGCCCTGGCCGCGGCGCTTTTGGTGCTGACAGCCGAGGCGGCAGTTGCCGGGCCCTGCCACGACCTGACCCATGATGGCGCCGCCTATACGGTATGTGAGGCGTCGCAGGCCGCGGATCTGAGGCTTTGGTTGACGGCCGAAGATGGCCTGCCCATTGCGACGTTTGACCGGTTGGCGGGCGAATTGGCCCCCGGCGAACGCGTGGGCTTTGCGATGAACGCCGGTATGTACCATCCTGACCGCCGCCCGGTGGGGTTGTTTGTGCAAGATGGGGTTGAGCGCGCCAAGATCGTGACCTCGGAAGGACCGGGAAACTTTGGCATGCTGCCGAACGGGGTATTTTGCGTGGGCACACGCTTTGCGGTGATTGAGTCGCGCGATTATGCCAAGCGTCGGCCCAACTGCCAATTTGCGACACAATCAGGGCCGATGCTGGTAATTGGCGGGGCGCTGCATCCCAAGTTCCTACCTGACAGTGACAGCCGCCATCTGCGCAATGGCGTCGGTGTTTCGGCGGATGGGAAAACAGCGTGGTTCGCCATTTCTGATGAGCCGGTGACGTTTTATCAATTTGCCCGGCTGTTCCGCGACGGGCTTGGTGCGCGCGATGCGTTGTTTTTTGACGGGTCGGTATCGCGGCTGATGGCGCCCGATCTGGGCCGGTCGGACCTGGGGTTGCCCATGGGGCCGATCGTCGGGCTGGTTCTTCACGCCGATTGACGCCCGCGCCTTGCTGCGATAGCAGCCGGGCTTCGCATAAAAGGGGCGCATCATGGCACGCAAAAAGGGACGCGACATTTCCGGCTGGCTGGTGGTGGACAAGCCTGCGGGCGTGACCTCGACCGCAGTGGTGGGCAAGGTCCGCTGGGCGTTGGACGCAAAAAAGGCGGGCCACGCGGGCACCCTTGACCCTGCCGCGACGGGTGTGCTGGCGATAGCGCTGGGCGAGGCCACGAAAACCGTGCCCTATATCACCGATGCGCTGAAATGCTATCGTTTCACGGTGCGCCTTGGGGCGACCACCAACACCGACGATGCCGAAGGTGAGGTAATCCAAACCTCGGATTTGCGCCCGACCGATGCGGAAATAACCGCGGCCCTGCCCGCGTTTATCGGTGACATCCAGCAAGTGCCGCCGCAGTTTTCGGCTGTCAAAGTCGATGGGCAGCGCGCCTATGCGCTGGCCCGTGCGGGTGAGGAAATGGAGCTGGCCGCGCGTGATCTATGGGTGGAAAGCCTTGATCTGGTGGCGCGCCCCAACGCCGACACGCTGGAGTTGGAAATGGTCTGCGGCAAGGGCGGTTATGTGCGCGCCATTGCGCGCGATCTGGGCGCCGCGCTGGGGTGCCTTGGCCATGTGTTGGCCCTGCGCCGGGTCTGGTCGGGCCCGTTTGACGCCGAGGACGGGATTTCGATGGATGAGCTGGACCGTCTGGCCCGCACACCAGAGCTTGACGCCCTGGTTCTGCCGCTAGAGGTGGGGCTATCAGACTTGTCAGAATTGAAAGCCACCGCCGAAGGAGCGGCGCGCCTGCGCAACGGCAATGCCGGTATGGTTCTGGCCTCGGACGTGGAGTTTGGCGATGAGGCCTGGGCCAGCTATCAAGGTCAGCCAATTGCCGTCGGGATCTATAAATCGGGCGAGTTGCACCCCAGCCGGGTGTTCAATCTTTGACGATGCGCCTACCCTGGCGTCCAGACACCCCGGCCAGCGAGAAAACGGCATGATTACACGCCACCACCTCAAGGGCGATGCGCAGTCAACCGCGGTCTATTCCGATTGCGAACGCTACCGCTACGCGCTGACACGCACCTGGGATAGCAAGCGCGGCAAGGCGCTGTTCATCATGCTCAACCCCTCGACCGCGACCGAAACCCAAAACGACCCGACCGTAGAGCGCTGCGAACGGCGGGCGCGAGCGTTGGGATTTGGCGCGTTTCGGGTGACCAACATCTTTGCGTTCCGCGCCACTGACCCAAAGGTGATGCGCGCGCAAGATGACCCGGTGGGGTCAAAAAACGATGGGGCAATCTGCGAAAGCCTGCCCTGGGCAGATCAGATCATCTGTGCCTGGGGGGCGCATGGCGCGCATCTGGGCCGCGGCGCCGTGGTCGAGGCGCTGTTGCGCCGTTTAGGCACCCCGCTTTTTCATCTGGGGCTGACAAAGGCGGGGGCACCAAAGCACCCGCTTTACATAAGCTATGACCGTCAACCCGAACCGTGGCGTTAAAATTTGTGATCGGGCAAAAGCCAACCAGTTAACCAGTTAGAGCGAATCAAGCTGTTATGGTGGCGCTTCGTTGTGCAATTATTGTCTGGGGCACCGATCAACGGTGCGAACCTATTTATTCACGAGTGGCGGATGCTTTTCCTTTCCGGTATGTTAGGGCTATTGGTGGCGGGCGTATCTGTAGGCTTTACGCCTCACACCGACGATGATCCCACGCCGGATGAAAACAACAGCGCAACCATGGCAACCGACGGCGATCCTACACAGGATCTTCTGTCGGAAATCACCGCCATAGTTCCAAGCAATGACGACGGTTTGGTGCATGATGCCCCCGCTTTGGACTCCGACCCCCAGACGCCCGATCTACAGCCGGGTGTAACATCGTCCCAATTCACCGATGGAATCATCTGGGGCGACATCGAAGATGATCTGATCGCTGGTGGCGAGGCGCTGGATCAGATCAATGGCTATAGCGGTGATGATACGATCTATGGTGGTGCCGGGGATGACTGGCTTAGTGGAAATGAGGGCGCGGATTCGGTTTGGGGCGGCGAGGACAACGATTTTGTCGATGGCGGCAAAGGTGATGACACGATGTTTGGCGGGTCGGGCAATGATACGCTATCTGGCAATGAAGGGAATGACGCCCTCGGCGGCGGCGACGGCGACGATTCGCTGATTGGCGGACAGGGGAATGACATACTGGTTGGCGGCAAGGGCAATGACAGCCTGCAAGGCTGGGCCGGAAATGACACGCTGGCTGGTGGCCTCGGGACGGATGAATTATTTGGCGGGGCGGGCGATGATCTGTTGATCGGTACGGCACCGGGCACGGGTGGCGCGCAGACAGATAGTGATGGGCCGGATTTCTTGAATGGTGGGGCGGGGAACGATACGCTGATCATCGGCAATAACGATTGGGCGCATGGGGGCGAAGGCGCCGATTTATTTGCGCTTGGCGACGGGTCGGAGGCTGACTCTTGCGCCACAATTGAAGATTACAGCCCCGAGGACGACCGATTGGTAGTGGTTTATGACCCGGCCACATCACCCGATCCGCAGATCACTGTCGAACCATCGGAGACAAATTCCGGCGCCGCATGGGTGCTGCTGGACGGCTCTCGCATTGCCGAAGTGCTGGGGGCGGAGAGCTTGTCAGCATCGGACATCACCTTGATGACCGCGGTCGAGTTTGCGGGTCGCTAGGGTTTTTCCTGTCCTGACGCGCCAGCACCCCGTTTTCATTCAGGGCAACACCGGCCTACCGGCGCCTTTATCCGCCGTGCAAGAATAGCCCTGCCGTTGTTGCATCTCGGCAATTCAGGCTTTCCTTTTTGGGCAGTTTCTTCTATACGCGCGCATCCGCTACGATTGGCGGAGCCTCCACGGGCCCTGCTGGACGACATCCCGGCCTGCGCCATTACACAAACCGACGAAGGAGACCCCGATGTCGATTACCGTTGAAGAAAAAGCCCGC
>NZ_JBLJBV010000005.1:0-7587 GCF_047638075.1 Phaeovulum sp. | reverse complement strand
GTCAGCCCGACCAGCAGATTGGCGATCTCTTCGTTCTCGGCCCGCAACGTCAGGCCATAGCGATAACAGGTCTCGCTGACCCCAAAAGCCCGGCAGGCCAGCGCAACGCTCGCCCCTCTTCGCGCCACCGCATTCTCGGCCATCTCGCGGCATTGACCCTGTCGGCGAATACCGACATTCGCCTGTCGGGCAACGGATGGCCGCGTCACTTTTTTCCCAGAGCCTGCTCAGGCTCTCTCGGACCAATGGCGTTCACCTTCGCAGTTCAGCAGATCCGCCTGCATGCTCAGGACCGCATACACCCGCTTCAGGCGACGGCTCTCTTCTTCGATCGCCGTCATCTGGCTGACCATCGACGCATCTATTATCCGGCAGGGTTTTGCAAAGCAAAAGCCCGAGAGGGCATGCCCCCATACTTGGCCCGCCACTTGTAAAACGACGCATTGCTCATCCCATGCGTACGGCACAGCTCGGCCACCGGCACACCGCCTTCGGCCTGGCGCAGGATCGTGAGGGTCTGCGCTTCTGTGTATCCGCTTGTCTTCATTCGAAATCTCCTCGTTCATCTTGCCGAGAAAATTCTACTTTTGCAGCCCCTTACTTTCGGGGGGATTACCTCCTGATCCGGCAGGCGGTCATCGTAGGAATCCGCATTTTAGTGCATCTTGTTTTGCTTATTCAGCCCCTTAATTTCGCAAAGGGCTTATCATTGCCAAAAACACCTGGGGGCGGCGTATTCTACACCGCCCCCGGCGTTACGGCTTGCAGATCAGGCGTGGATGGCGCCATCGCCGCAGGCAAGGGCCGCTTCACGCACGGCTTCGCTGTAGGTCGGGTGTGCGTGGCACGTCAGGGCGACGTCTTGGGCCGAGGCGCCGAATTCCATTGCCACACAGATTTCGTGGATCAGATCGCCAGCGCCGGGGCCGATGATGTGGCAGCCAAGAATCCGGTCGGTGGCCTTGTCGGCCAGCAGTTTGACGAAGCCCTCGGCCTGAAACACCGCCTTGGCGCGGGCGTTACCCATGAAAGAGAATTTTCCGACCTTGTAGGCGCGGCCCTCCTCCTTCAGCTGCTCTTCGGTCTTGCCGACCGAGGCAACCTCGGGGCTGGTGTAGACCACGCCGGGGATCACGCCGTAATTGACGTGTCCGGCCTTGCCAGCGATGATTTCGGCGACGGCCATGCCCTCATCTTCTGCCTTATGGGCTAGCATTGGCCCGATGATGGCGTCGCCAATGGCGTACAAGCCTTTGACATTGGTCGAAAAATGTCCATCGGTTTTGATCTGGCCACGGGGCAGCATTTCAACCCCCAGCGCATCGAGGCCGAGACCGGTGATGTAGGGTTTGCGGCCGGTGGCCACCAGGACCACCTCGGCCTCAAGGGTTTGGGCGCTGTCGTCCTTGCGCAGATTATAGCGGACGGTATTTTTGGATTTGCCCTTGTCGACGCCTTGAACCGCAGCCCCCAGAACGAATTTGATCCCTTGTTTTGCAAGGATCCGCTGGAAGGATTTGGCCACTTCGGCGTCCATGCCAGGGGTGATGGCGTCAAGGTATTCGACCACCGTCACATCGGTGCCAAGGCGCGCATAGACCGACCCCATTTCCAACCCGATGACGCCTGCGCCGATCACAGCCATGGTTTTGGGGATCTTGGGCAGTGCAAGCGTGCCGGTGGAGGTGACGATGGTCTTTTCGTCAATCTCGACGCCGGGCAGGGTGGATGGCTCTGAACCTGTTGCAATCACGATGTTTTTCGCCTCGTGCACCTCGTCTCCGACGGTTACTTTTCCGGGGGCGGTGATCTGGCCCCAGCCTTTCAGCCAGGTGACCTTGTTCTTCTTGAACAGGAACTCGATACCCTTGGTATTGCCGCTGATGACCTCGTCTTTATAGGCCAGCATCTGTTGCCAATCGACCGAGGGGGATTTGCCTTTCAGGCCCATTTTGGCAAAGTTATGTTCGGCTTCGTGCAGCGAATGGGTGGCGTGCAGTAGCGCTTTTGAGGGGATGCAACCGACGTTCAGGCAGGTGCCGCCAAGGGTATCGCGGGCCTCGACGCAGGCGGTTTTCAGGCCAAGTTGCGCGCAGCGGATGGCACAGACATAGCCGCCGGGGCCACTGCCGATGATGATCACGTCAAAGCTTGCCATGGGGTTTGTCCTTCGTTTTTGAGCGTATGTTTCGTGTATGGCTTTCGTATGACATCCGTGCATACGATCGTTAGATCAGGGCGGCGACCAGCATGGCGAGTGTGGCCAAGAAACCTACGCCCCATATTGCCGAACGCCAAGGTTGCCAGTCAAAGGCATAGGCCGGAATATAGGCGATGCGCGCCGCCAGATAGACCCAGGCGGCGGTCTGCGTGGTGGCGCTGGATTGCTGGCCGAGGGTTACGACCACGACGGCGAGGGTGAACAGGATCAGCCCTTCGAAATGGTTGTTCAGCGCGCGCTGCAACCGGGCGGTTTTAAGCGAGAGCGGTTTGCTGGGCGGCCGATCGCGCGCCGACGAGGTGTAGCCGGTGCCAAGTTCCCTATTCGCCGGGACGGCGAAGAGGGCGTATTGCACGGCTTGCAGAAGGCCGGCGAGGGCAAGGGCGGTGAGTTCGGGGGTCATTTCTTAGCCACTCCCCAGCGACTTCAAAAGCCCCCCAACAAATCCACCGCCGAGATCGCCGAGCCCAGTGTAGAAACTCGTTTCTTTGGACGTCCGTACAACAGCTTCACCTATCGTGATCTGATTGCCTCCAACCATAAGAGATCTGCCCATAATCTCAAAACCATGAGCCGTTAGTGTTGGTCCAAATATGGTTACATTTCCGTTAGAGTATTTTGCGATGGAACGTGTTCGAATGATACCTTCGGATTCCAGCCATTCAATACAGGTTCCAAAGAAATCTTCGTAGGTTGAGTCCAGTTCCAATTCAACAAAATCGAGTTGAGCATTTCTCAATCCCGTTTCCATCAAGAGACCAAGAGTTTTTGCAATTACTAATTCGCTTTTCTCTAGATTGTCCATTTCTCACTCATTGGGTGCGACTCAAATTACAATTGAGACCGTATGTGGAGCGAACCATAGTCCGCTCCACACGAATAAAGATGGTGACTACCTTACAGATCCATCAGTAACCGGCGCGGGTCTTCCAGTGCGTCTTTTACCCGCACGAGGAAGGTCACCGCGCCTTTGCCGTCAACGACGCGGTGGTCGTAGCTGAGCGCGAGATACATCATCGGGCGGATCACGATCTGGCCGCCCACGACGACCGGGCGGTCCTGGATTTTGTGCATCCCCAGAATGCCTGACTGCGGAGGGTTCAGGATGGGCGAGGACATCAGCGAGCCGTAAACGCCACCGTTCGAGATGGTGAAGCTGCCGCCCTGCATTTCGGCCAGGGTCAGTTTGCCGTCGCGGGCGCGCAGACCAAGTTCCGAGATTTTCTTTTCGATCGCGGCAAAGCCCATCTGGTCGGCGTCGCGCACGACCGGCACGACCAGACCCGAGGGCGTGCCGACGGCCACGCCCATGTGGACGTAGTTTTTATAGACCACATCGCCGCCGTCGATTTCGGCGTTGACCTCGGGGACTTCTTTCAGGGCGTGGCAGCAGGCTTTGACGAAGAACGACATGAAGCCCAGTTTGACGCCGTGTTTCTTTTCAAACTGGTCTTTGTATTCGTTGCGCAGGGCCATGATGCCGGACATGTCCACCTCGTTATAGGTGGTCAGCATGGCGGCGGTGTTTTGCGCGTCTTTCAGGCGGCGCGCGATGGTGGCGCGCAGACGGGTCATTTTCACCCGCTCTTCGCGGGCGGCGTCCTCGGCAGGGGCGGGGCTGCGCGGGGTGGCGGCGGGGGTTGGGGCGATGGAAACCTGCGCGGGTGCGGCGGCGGCGGTCACATCTTCTTTCATCACGCGGCCATCGCGGCCGGTGCCGGTGACGGCATCGCGGGAAATGCCGGCTTCGGCCATCGCCTTTTTGGCCGAAGGGGCGTCTTCGACGTCCTTGGCGGGCGCTGCGGTTTCGGGGGCTGGCTTTTCGGCGGGTTTGGCGGCCGCGGGCTTGGCCGCGGCGGTAGCACCTTCCGAGACGATGGCCAGACGCGCCTTGGCATCAACGGTCGCGCCTTCGGGGGCAAGGATCTCGGCCAGAACACCGGCGACAGGCGAGGGAACCTCAACCGAGACCTTGTCGGTTTCCAGTTCGCAGAGCATTTCGTCAACGGCGACCGCATCGCCCACCTTCTTGAACCAGGTGGAGACGGTGGCTTCGGTCACGCTTTCGCCCAAGGAGGGCACCATTACGTCAGTCATCTTGACCTCACTGATGTGCGGTGCGGCCGCGTCGTCAGGGCGCGCACCCAATTTTGGGGAATTGTCGGCGGGGCCAGCGGTGCCAGCCTCGGTGATCTGTGCAAGGAGCGCGTTCACGCCCACGGTTGTGCCTTCGGCGGCAACGATTTCAGCCAGACGGCCCGCAACGGGGGACGGGACCTCGACCGTGACCTTATCGGTCTCCAACTCGCAGAGCATTTCATCGACGGCGACCGTATCGCCCAGTTTCTTGAACCAGGAAGAGACGGTCGCCTCGGTGACGCTTTCGCCCAGGGTTGGAACGCGGACGGGGGTTGCCATTCAGCCCTCGATCGTCAGTGCTTCGCTAACCAGCGCGTCCTGTTCGGCCTTGTGGCGCGAGGCTAGACCCGTGGCGGGCGAGGCAGAGGCGTTGCGGCCAACATAGCGCGGGCGCGTATGGTCGGCGTCGATGCGCGTCAGGACCCATTCGATATTGGGCTCGACAAAGCTCCAGGCGCCCTGATTTTTGGGCTCTTCCTGGCACCAGACGATCTCGGCCTGTTTGAAGCGGCTAAGCTCCTTGACCATCGACTGCGCGGGGAACGGGTAGAATTGTTCCAGCCGCAGCAGGTAAACATCGTCGATGCCGCGGGCGTCGCGTTCGGCCAGAAGATCATAGTAGACCTTGCCTGAACACATCACCACGCGTTTGATCTTGTCATCGGGCAGCAGTTTTGTGGGCGACACGTTGCTTTCGGCGTCATCCCACAGGACGCGGCGGAAACTTGACCCGGTGGTGAATTCTTCTGCCGTAGACACGCAGCGCGGATGGCGCAAAAGCGATTTTGGCGTCATCAGGATCAGCGGCTTGCGGAAGGTGCGGTGGATCTGGCGGCGCAGAATGTGGAAGTAGTTGGCCGGGGTCGAACAGTTCGCCACGATCCAGTTGTCTTCCGCCGAGTTTTGCAAGAACCGTTCCAGCCGGGCAGAGCTGTGTTCAGGGCCCTGGCCTTCAAACCCGTGTGGCAACAGGCACACGAGCCCCGACATCCGCAGCCATTTGCGTTCGCCAGAATTGATGAACTGATCGAACATGATCTGCGCACCATTGGCAAAGTCGCCAAACTGCGCTTCCCACATCACGAGGGCATTCGGCTCGGCCAGCGAATAGCCATATTCAAACCCAAGCACGGCATATTCCGACAGCATGCTGTCGATCACCTCGTAGCGCGCCTGCCCCGGTTTGACGTGATTGAGCGGGTAGTAGCGTTCTTCGGTGGTCTGGTCGACAAGGCCGGAATGGCGCTGGCTAAAGGTGCCGCGGGTGCAGTCCTGACCGGCAAGACGCACAGGAAAACCCTCTGCGACAAGGCTGCCGAAGGCCAGGGCCTCGGCGGTGGCCCAGTCAAAGCCCTTGCCGGATTCGAACATTTCGGCTTTGGCGCCAAGAAGGCGTATGACGGTCTTGTGCAGATCAAAATTTTCCGGCGGAGTCGAGAGGGCGCGCCCCACCTCGGCCATCAGCTCGGGTGAAATTTCGGTCTTGCCGGCATCATATTCGGCGCGTTCACGGTCCAGCCCGGACCAGCGGCCGTCAAGCCAGTCGGCCTTGTTCGGCTTGAAGTTCTTGCCAGCCTCGAATTCCTCGTTCAGGCGGGCCTGGAACGCGGCTTTCATATCCTCGATCTCGCCCTCGGGGATCAACCCGTCCGCAACCAGACGTTCGGTGTAAAGCTGAAGCGTGGTTTTCTGCCGCTTGATGGTTTTATACATCTGCGGGTTGGTGAACATCGGCTCGTCGCCTTCGTTGTGACCAAAGCGGCGGTAGCAAAAGATATCAAGAACCACGTCCTTGGCGAATTTCTGGCGAAATTCGGTGGCGACGCGGGCGGCGTGAACCACGGCTTCGGGGTCATCACCGTTGACGTGGAAAATTGGCGCCTCGACCATCAGGGCGATGTCGGTGGGGTAGGGCGACGAGCGCGAAAAATGGGGCGCGGTGGTAAAGCCGATCTGGTTGTTCACCACGATATGCATGGTGCCGCCGGTGCGATGCCCGACCAGCCCGGAAAGGCCAAAACCTTCGGCCACGACGCCCTGACCCGCAAAGGCCGCATCGCCGTGCAGCAGGATCGGCATCACCGAACTGCGGGTCTTGTCGCCGCGCTGTTCCTGTTTGGCGCGGACCTTGCCCAGCACGACCGGGTTCACCGCCTCAAGGTGCGAGGGGTTGGCGGTCAGCGACAGGTGGACGGTGTTGCCGTCAAATTCGCGGTCGCTGGAGGCGCCAAGGTGGTATTTCACGTCGCCAGAGCCGTCCACGTCTTCGGGCTTGTAAGAGCCGCCCTGGAATTCATGGAAAATGGCGCGGTAAGGTTTGTTCAGCACGTTCGCCAGAACCGACAGGCGGCCCCGGTGCGGCATCCCGAAGATGATTTCCTTGACCCCCAGCGCGCCGCCGCGCTTGATGATCTGTTCCATCGCCGGGATCAGGCTTTCGGCGCCGTCCAGCCCGAAACGCTTGGTTCCCATGTATTTGACATGGAGGAATTTTTCATAGCCTTCCGCCTCGACCAGTTTGTTGAGGATCGCGCGGCGACCTTCGCGGGTGAAAGTGATTTCCTTGCCGTAGCCTTCGATGCGCTCTTTCAGCCAGGCAGATTGTTCGGGGTCGGAAATATGCATGAATTGCAGCGCGAAGGTGCCGCAATAGGTGCGTTTCACGATATCCATGATCTGCCGCATCGAGGCCAGTTGCAGACCCAGAACGTTGTCGATGAAGATCGGGCGATCCATATCGGCCTCGGTGAAACCGTAGGCTTTGGGGTCGAGTTCCGGATGCGGGGTGGTTTCGCGCATGCCAAGCGGGTCCAGGTCGGCAATAAGATGGCCGCGGATCCGGTAGGCGCGAATGATCATCAGCGCGCGGATACTGTCCAGAACGGCGCGTTTGACCGCCTCGTCCGATACGGGTACGCCTGCCTCGGAAGCCTTTGCCTTGATCTTGTCCCCGGCGCCTTTGGTCTCGCGGGCCATTGGCCATTCGCCGGTCAGGGCGGCGGTCAGATCATCGGCGGGTGTCGGTGGCCAGTCGGCGCGTTCCCAGGATGCGCCCTGGGCGGAACGTTTCACGTCCAGCTCTGATTCGCCCAGGCTGTGAAAGAATGCGCCCCAGGCGTCATCGACAGAACTGGGGTCAGCGGCAAACCGCGCGTAAAGCTGTTCGACGTAGTCCGCGTTGGCCCCTTGCAGGAACGAGGAGGCGTGGAACTGGTCGTTCGGGGATT